>NZ_CDRNDK010000010.1:0-37710 GCF_977012225.1 Planomonospora algeriensis
GCCGGGTTGGTGGTGTCGTCCGGCGCGGCGCCGGGGCGGTGGGCTGCTCGGCGGTGTCGTCGAGTAGCTCGTCGGGCTCGGTGTGGGTGTCGGTGCTCACCGGATCACCGCCGTCAGCGTGGCCGCGGCCTGGTCGAGGTCGCAGTTCAGCGCGGCGGCGGCCCCCGCGCCGAGGAGCGCGGCCACGATCAGGGACGCGCCGTGCAGGGCGGCGAGCAGGTGCCGGTCCCAGTCGCGGGTGTAGCCGCGGCCGGAGCAGATCCAGCACCGGCCGATGGGCTGCCCGGCGAAGGTGGCGGTGCTGCCTCCGGAGCACATTCCGCACGGCTGGCGGGGCGGGATCAGGGTCTGCATGGGGTCCTCCTTCCTTCTCTCCTCTTGGCTAGCTACACCCTACAAGTTAACTTGATGGGTGTAGATGGACAATAGGGGGATGTTGACGTTGATAGCCATGACCGATACCCCGGTGGGCTTGCGAGCTGGCACCCTGGGTGTCGGCACACCACCAACACCGATGGGATGGGCACTAATGGCCGAGGGGCGGCACTCCTACGAGAAGATCGTCAGGGAACTTCGGGCGGCGATCCTCGGCCAGGAGCTGCCCCCGGGGGCGTGGCTCCCGAGCGAGAAGCAGCTGCAGGACCGGTACGGGGTGGCCCGCAACACTGTGCAGCGCGCCATGAACGATCTGGTCGGCGAGGGCCTGGTGGCAGTGGAACCGAAGAAGGGTGCGTACGTGCGCAGTTACGACCGGCAGGCCCGGCCGGTACGGCTCGATGTGATCAACCGGGAGTTCGGGGCGCGGGTCACGGTGGAGCTCGTGGCCACGCCGGCCGCGCTGCAGGCGCAGGAGCCCGGCGCGGCTGGAGTGTTCCGCCGGCGGGCGGTCGGCCAGAGCGTCAGCGACACCTACTGGTGCCGGTCGGTGACGGACGCCGTGCCGGGGTTGACCTCCCCGAGGTCTCTGGAAGAGGCGGACGTGCTGCTGCTCGCCGAAGCGGACATCCCCTCGGTGGAAGGCCGCGCGGAGACGATCGCGCGCATGCCCACGCCAGAGGAGGGCGCGCTGCTGGACATTCTGCCCGGCACGCCCGTCTTGGAGCAGGCGGTGGTGCTGACCTCCGGGGAGCGCATCCTGGGAATGCGCGTCGAGGTCTACCCGGGCGACCGGTACAAGCTCGTGTACGGCCTGCCCACCCTCGACTTCCCTGCGACTGATGTCGGCGAGTGAGAAACCCCTGGACGCCGGACGGCCCCACAGCCTCTTTGGGTGTGGGGCCGTCGGCCGTCCCAATGGGGCGACACGCCGTGCGTCTGAATCCGACCAGGCCAGGACGGCATCACAACAGGACGATGATCAAAGCTCTACAGAAAGCAACGCATTAGCGACGAATACGACACACGCTAACAAAGGGAGCTAACGGGCTGATAGGTTCGCGGACGCAGAAATGTGTGTCCATGCTTGTCTTGAGCCCGAAGGTTCCTCGTGTCGCGTCCCCTTGCCTTTGCCGTCGGCTTCGTTCTCAGTCCTCTCATCCCCCTGTCCATCTGGATGGGGCCATGGTGGGTCAAGGGCCCTGTACTGCTGGTAGTCGGGTTCGCGCTCTACCAGTTCCTGGCGAAGAGAGAAGTGCGAGAGGCGACCTGGTCCACCCCCGAAGGCATGGCTAGTGGGGCCGCGGTACTAGGAGCTCTCATCTACAGCGTTGTCTTCGTGACACTGGAGAACCGAGGCGAGGACACCGTGACCGCGGCCCCTGCCGCCACTCCTTCGGAGACCCTCATCGCTTCTTCGGCGCCTGAATCTGCTCCTTCGAGTGCATCGGTTACTCCCTCGCCGACGCAGACGTCATCATCGCCTAGCGAAGCGCCCTCGACGCCGAAGAAGTTCTACAACCAGACTCCGGAGGAGAAGGAGGTCGATAAGACGATCAAGCAATCGTTCAAGACGAACGACCTCATCGACGATCCTGCTGACAAAGCCGAGTTCCCCAAGCTGTACTGGGGCCCCAAGATCTACAAGGGCATCCACATCGACTCGGACTCCGGGATCAAGTGGGTGATCATCGAGGGCTATGCGGACATGGACTCCGAGACGTTCGAGCGCATGCCCTCGTGGTTCGCCGGAATGTCCATGGACCCGATCAACCTGTCGGAATACGAGTGGAAGCTCATGGACAAGGGCACTCGGTCCGAAGCCGAACTCCAGTAGGCAACATCCCGTTCAAGGAGACGCATCCTCCGCGCCGCACAACTGCAGATGCCAGTGCGGCGGGATCTCCACCCACACCTCGACGTGCTCGGGCAGCACGCTCATCCGGTAGAACCACCAGCACCGGCTGCACTGGTAGGCGATCTGCACACGGCCGCGCCGCTCCCACGCCTTCCCCGCCACCGTCGCCCCGCCCTGCTGCCAGGTGCCGATCGGTGCGGGCGGCGGGAAATCCGCGAACGGCCTCACGGCTCGGGCTCGTCCAGGAGCACGAGCTTGGCCACCCGCAACTCCAATCGGCGTCCACCCCGGATCCCGCTGTCCCAGTACGCCAAGTCTTCGGCGGCCTGCTCGGCGGTGGCGCGCATGCGCGGCGTCATCCACCTCGACCGGTCTTCGGCCCGGGAGACGTCGACCACGACGTATCCCACCACCTGCTCGTCGCCGGGGTCGCTCGCGTGCATGAGGGTCGGGCTCACTGTTCCTCCTGGGTGATGGGTTCGACGGACGAGGCCGGCCTGGTCACAGGGCGCTTTCCGCGCGGCGCGGCCGGAACGGGACCACGCCCGCGTCCTCGGCTTGTCGGTGCTCGGCGGCCGCCTCCGCCAGGGTGTCGTCAAGGACCTCCGGCGAGGCCAATCCCCAGAACCCGCCGACCGAATCCACCGGGACGAGCTCGGCGCCCTCCACGCAGGCCGCGATCACCCGCGTGCGGGTCACCGGCTGCCCGGTCTCCCGGTCGGTCTCGGATGCCTCCTGCATCAGCCAGGCCGGGACCGGCCGGACGACGTACCCGCGAGGAGAGTCGTCGCCGAAGACGGCCCGCCAGGACGGCGGGCAGGGCAGGGCGTTGACGGTGCGCCAGTCGAGCATGGGGGAGTCCTTCCTGGGGGAGGCGTCGGGGCGGGCGTGTTCCTGAAGGGCCGCCTGCCGGCAGGGGACGAACCCGGCGGTGACCACGCCGAGGGACCCGGCGCGGGCGGGCACGTAGTGCAGGCCGTCCGGCCCGCAGTAGGCGCACGACCAGCTGCACCAGCCGATGGCGCGCATCGACCGGATGCAGACGGCGTCGGGCCCGCCCTCGATCACCAGGTCGTTGCCGGGGGCGTAGGCGAGGGCGCGAGCGTGGACCTCGGCGGGGTCGGTGCCGGGCACGAGCAGGGCCAGGCCGCGGGCGCCGACCAGGAGCCGGATGTCATCGGCCACCGGGCACCTCGCTGCGCGGCGGGTGATAGGCGATCAGGATGATCCGGGGCAGGCCGTAGGCGGCCGGTTCACGCCGGTAGACGCGCGTCTCCCGGCAGGCCGGGCACCGGTTGGCCTGGAAGCGGATCTTCTGCTTCTCCCCGGCGAGCCCGAACGTGAGCAGGGACGGGCCCGGGTGGGCGCACTGCGGACATGCCGCATCGACGTGCGACAGCAGCGGCGCAGGCGTCCACGGCCGCCACGTGATCGGCGTCCCGTCGTGCTCGGAGGGCAGGGCAGGGACGGTGCGCTGCTGGGCGGCCAGCTCGGCGCGCAGCGCCTCGACCTCCGCCTGGAGCGCGGCGAGGTCGGCGTCACCCACCGCACACCCCCACCGTCCGGGCCTTGGCGCCGGAGGCGCTGAGCGGGGGGAGCGGCACCTGCTCGTAGTCGCAGCCCGGCGCCGGAGCCGTCAGCGTGCGCTCCCACCGCTCCAGCCAGTTCCTCCAGGCCTTGCGCTGCTTGGCGTAGCGGGCGGCCCACCAGCAGCAGACGAGCAGGTCGCCGCGGCCGATCCAGAACTCCCGGTAGATGTCGAAGACCGGCGTGCCGGCGACGTAGGCGCTGACGACGGCGGCGACGGGGACGCCGCTGGCGGCGATGGTCGGCTTGCCGGCGTTGACGGCCGGGTCGGCGGTGATGTGCGGCCGCCAGGGGGCGGTGCTCATGCGGCTTCCTTCCTCAGCTCGGCCTCGCGCGCTGCCGCTGCCTGGTCGGGGCTGATGGTCGGCGGTTCGATGCGGCCCGCGAGGGCGGCCGGGCTGTGCTTGGAACAGCGGGGACCGGCGGGGTAGGGCCGGGTCTTGGGCTTCCCGCAGGGGCAGGGGCCGTACAGGGGCGAGAGCTTCATGCGACCCCGCTTCGCTGGTCGGATCCGGTGGGGCCGGTGGGCCAGGTGCCGGTGCGGGCAGCCACGACGCGGCCGGAGTGGATCAGGCCCGGCGTCTCGATGCCGTCGCCGTTGACGCACCAGGTGCCGGCTTCGGCGCCGCACCGCTCGCAGTAGACGCCCTGGGCAGCCTGAAGATCCTTCTCGCGCTGCGAGAGCTTCTTCGGGCCCAGCTTCGCCCTGGCCTCCTCGATCGCCGCCCTGGCGGCCTCTCCGGGGCCGTGGGGGGCCTTGCGGGGCTTCGGGCGGGGCTCCTCGTCGCCGGAGGGCGCGGAGGTGAGCTTGTCCAGCTCGGCGAACCGCTCCTGCAGCGGGGGCGGCGTCGGCGTCACCTGCGGGACGGCCGGGGCCGGGACGGCGGACGGGGTTGTGCGAAGCGCGGCGGACGGTGGGGGTGTGTCCGTGCGGCGGGATCCGCCGCCGCACGCCGTGCACGCCCCGCCCTGGTCGAGGTCTTCGCCGTCCTCGCAGCGGGCGTTGGCGCACAGCCGGGCCCGCACCAGGGTCACGGCGGCCGCCACGGGGTCGTTGACCCGCTCGCCCTTGTGCTGCCACCACGCCCACCGGCGCCCGATGCGCTCGGTGAGCTGCTCGACGGACCGGCCGGCGAGCTCACGCTGGATCGCGGCCAGCACCCTGCCGGACGCGCCCTTGGAGATGCGGCGGCGCAGTTCGGCGGGCAGCTGCTCGAACACCGCGGCGGCGGGGGAGATGTGGGCGTGGCTGGTCGTCGTCGCTGCCGGGTTGTCGGCTCCGGCCGGAACGGCCGCGGCGTCCGGCGCCTTACGGTGCTGCACTCCGCCTACGGCGGGAGGAGGAGTGTCCGGGGAGTTTCTTTTAGAGGAGTTATCTCTTAAGGAATTGGGGGATTCACAGTCCCCCCTGGAGGGACTCTCAGTCCCCCCAGGCTGGGATTGAGAATCCCCCCCTGGGCGTCTCGGGCAGAGGGGACTCGTAGTCCCCCCTCGGATCCTGGCCCTGGTCGCCGGCGGAGCGCGGCCCGAGCGACTTGGGGCGCCGCTGGGGGGGCGGCCTTGCCCTTGTCGCTGCGGGAGGCGCGCGGCGGAGCCGCAGCCAGATCGGGCCGGTCGGCCGGCGTCAGCGGCTTCAGGCCCCGCGCCGCGCGGTCGGCGTTGACCTGCTCCATCTGCGCGGCGCTGTACCACGAGAACGGGATCTGCAGGTCGTAGACGTGCGGCCGGTACCGGCGGTCGATGTAGTCGGCGGCGGACTGGTCGCCGGAGGCGATGACGCCGCGCTCCTTCATGGCGGCCAGCGCCCGCTGGGCGGTCTTGGCGTCGCACATGGCGGCCTGCGCGAGCGTCTTCTTCGACTTGAAGCCGTTGCAGCCGTCATCGCAGGTGCGCTGAGCGAGCGCCACCAGGACCAGCTTCTCGGTCTGGGAGCGCACGGGCGCGTAGTACATCGCCCACTCTTCGGACAGGTTGCTCATCGGCCCGCGCCGCCGTCCTGGCGCCGGGCTACCGCTCCGGGTACTCTCACGAGGTGTCTCCTCGGGTCTTCGACATGGGTTGAGGGGGCACAGCCGCGGGTGCTGCGAACACCCGGCAGGCTGCGGCGGCGGTCCCGGTCGGGGCCGCCGTTGCCGTTGGTGGGGGCCGTCATCGGACGCCGGCCGCCGCGTAGGGCGCGGCGCGCGGCCGGCGGGCTCCTCCTGCTCGGGGGTCTCGCCGAGACCGGCGATCCAGCCGGTCAGCTCCTCATCGGAGGGCGGCGCCAGCTCCGGCGAGCTGGAGGCCGCGGCAGGGCGGCGGTTCCGGAAGTCGAACATCGTCGGGGGTCTTTCTGTCGGCGGGGACCGGGTGCCCCGCCGATGGATGGCGGAGCAGGGGACGGACGAAAACAGAGCGCTGCGTTAACGTCCAACCGCGAAGATCAGACAGGGGTTTTCGCTGGTCGCGGCGGGGGTGTGCGTGCATCCCGGGCGTGTCGCGCCGAGAAGGGGGCGGCCCCGGACAGGGCCGCCCCTGGGATCAGGCGGCAGAGCCCTTGCGGGCGCGGCGCCGCTTCTCGGAGCGCAACTCGTCGCTGTTCATGCCGCCCCGGGTCAACCACAGGTCGCCCCGGGACAGGGCGTCCTCCAGGCACGTCTTCCGCACCGGGCAGCGGCCGCAGTGCGCCTTCGCTGCGGCGTCGTCGTACGGGGCGCGGGGGCTGCCGTCGCGGTGCGGCTCGGTGTCATTGGCGAACACCGCCACGTCGACGTCCTTGCACGCCGCGCGGTCGTGCCAGGTGAGGACGGCCTGGCGGACACCGCCGCGGCGGGCCTGGCCGGGCCGGGCGCTCGTACGGCGGGCGGTCACTGCTGCTCACCGCCCTCGGCGGCCGGGAGCGCGAGCATCGCGGCCAGGTGCGCGCCGCCCAACAGCCCCTCCCGGTGCGCCTGCTCGATCACCCGGTCGGCGTCCTTGGTGAAGTTCACCGTGGGCGACGGCTTGGTCGTGGTGACCTCGACGCCCGGGATGGTCATCTCCTCCCCGGTACGCGGGTGGATCGCGGTGGAGCCGCCGCCGGTCTTGGCCGCGTCGGTCAGCACCTTCAGGAACGCGGGCCGGGCCTCGGCCACGACGTGCGCCCGGCCCGGACCGAGCACGTCGGCCAGAGCCGCCAGCACCCGGTCGGTTTCCTCCGCCGTGACCTCGACGTGGACGGTGCGGGTGACCTCGGACGGGAACTCCTTCTCCAACCAGTCGGTGTAGGCGCGCTGGTCGGTGACCGTGACCTGTACGGCCGGCGTCGGCTGGACGACGGTGGCGAAGGTACGCCCGGCGATGTGCGCGACCTCGCTCGTGCCGGGCGCCAGCCGGGGCAAGCCGTCGCCCTCGTCGGCCTTCAACGCGGCGATCTGCGCGCCGATCACTTTGCCGATCCTGTGCTTCTCCAGCCAGCGGGCCAGCGCGAGCGCGGTGGCCAGGGTACGGCGGGACGGGACCGCCGCCGGGACGGGGTTGCCGTTCATGCGCCGACCTCCTCGGCCTGCTCCTGGTCGGCCTGGTGGGCGGCGTTGCGCTCGGCGAGCAGCTTCTCCCGCTTGGGCATGAACAGCTCGCGGATCGTGTCCTCGTCGTGCTTGGCGAGCCTGCCCGCGGCGATCGCGGCGTCGATCTGGTTGCCGATCGCCGTCATGTCCTCGAGGGCCCGGGCGGCGCTGATGTCCGCCAGGGTCTTCGCCAGCCACTTGGGGTCGGTGGCGGGCTCGGCCAGGAGCCGCCGGGGCCGGTGGTCTGGGCCGGGCGGGTGCTCTGCCCTGGGCGGCGGCCGCCGCGCGGGCCTTCCTCCGCCTCGGGGAAGTCCTTGCGCCACAGGTCCAGCGCGACGCCGAAGCGCATCCCGGCGTTGCGCAGCGCGTCGCCGATCGCCTCCTTGACCGCGTTCGGGCCGGTCTTGCCCTGGGCGTCGCCGTAGCCGAGGCGGATCACCCCGGCGAGGGTCAGCCGGATCCACAGGCCGCCGTGCTCATCGAACGCGGGCAGTCCACGGGGGTCGAACGCGAGCGGCTCCCAGTCCCAGTACGGATCGACCTGCAGAAAGCGGTCGGTGATGTCGGCGTGGCCGACGTAGTCCAGGTGGATGTGCCGGGGCGAGATCTTGGCGTTGCAGGTCTCGCACCACGTCTTCGGGTGCTCGTTGCACGCGCCTTTGGCTCTGGAGCAGTCGCCGCAGGTCAGACGCGGCAGCTTGCCGATCTTCTCGGCGGGGAACGGCTCGCGCAGCAGCGCGGCCACCTCGGGCGTCATCACGACCCGGGCGGCCGGTGGGATGTCGGTGGTCAAGGGTCTTCTCCTCCTGGGGCTGACGCCAGGCGCGTCGGGAACCGCTCCCGCCGCGATGGCGTTCGGGCGGTGCCGGGGGTGCGGCGCACGGTAGGCCGCTCCCCCCTTAACCGCTCAAAGTGTAGGGGATATTTATATTGGTCAGCCTATAGCCCGGCGCCCAACAAGGTCAATACAACCGGACCCGGCACTCTTCCGCCACCAGGGGAAACCCCCGCGAGGGCTTACCTTCCCGATGGAAGATCTCTACTCTTCCCCTAGACGCAAGCCGTCACAAACAGGAACTGAACCGGAAACTGAACGCGGGGCACCGCAAAAGCAGAAGCGACCCGCCGACGCACAGGAGCCTCCATGCCCCACGACGACGACGCCTTCGACCGACGACCCAACAGCGGCATGACCGGAACCCAGGTCGCCCGGCTCGGCCTCTCCAACGCCGCCGCCGGAGCCGTCGACCGGCTCCTCCTCCTCGTCTCCACCGTGGACGACGACCGCCGCACCCCCGGCCAGCTCGCCGCCGACGCCCTCGAGGCCCTGCGCACCGTCAACAAAGTCGTCGCCCGCGCCGTCATGGTCGAGATGCTGCGCGGCACCCCCGACGACGACCTCGCCGACGTCTTCGGCACGGACACCTTCGGCTTCGTCCGCCAGTACGGCCACCTCGACGCCACCCACCTGGCCGACGACCCGAACGGCATGTGGGAGCACCTCCGGCCCACCTGCCCGTCCACCATCACCGACACCTGCCCCGACGACCCGGCCGACGCCGCCCAATGGCTCGACGCATGGATGCGCCGACACCTCGACCCGCGCGAAGCCGCACCCGCCCCCACCCGGCCCGTCTCCGCCCGCCTATAGCAGGCAACAACGCCGAAAGGCCCACCCCGGGAAACACCACGGGATGGGCCTTTCAACGTTCAGGAGTCCTGCGTGCGCGCCCGGCTCCAGCGAGGACGGGCAAGCCCGGCGGTTTCCCCGACTGGCGGGCGCGCACTGCACACAGCCCCAGGAAGGACCTTAGACACCCTCTACGAGAGCGCCTGTGCGCCGCCATCATAAGCGGACGACCGGCCCATCACATAGCCGGAACCTGCCCATCACCGGCCGGAAGCGGCCGCACCTGGTTGTACAGGCCGGCCACCACCGCGGCGACTGCCGCCTGACCAGCCGCCAGACCCAGCGTCTTCAGGTCCGCGCCGGCGGCCCCGGCCACGGCGGCGCCACCGGCGACGACCGCCCCCGACAGCAGGTTCTGCCACAGAGTCCGGCCCGCCCGGACCTTCACCTCGCTGACACCGGGAGTACCGGCCGGCTTGACCAGCGTGTAGACGTAGGCGAGCACCGCCGCCAGCGCGGCCTGGCCACCGGCCACGCCGAGAGCGGCCGCATCCGCCGACTCGCCCGCGCTCACCACCGCGGTGCCGCCGGCGACGACCGCGACCGACGCGACGTTCTGCACAAGGGAGCGGGCACCGCGCCGCAGCGCCTCGGGGATGCCCGGAAGACGATGAACCATGATCGGCTCCTTCGGGAAGAGGAAAACGGACTGTCCGAGGGCGGATGCTGCACGAGCGGGGGGTTAACGTCGCCCGGCGCAGGTCAGGCCCACAACTTCAGCGCGATCCCCAGCACACCGAACAGCGTCGAGACGCCGATGGTCACCCACGTGGCGAACCGCTTGGCGTTGTCGGCCATCGCCTGCAGCCGGGCCCGCTCCGCCGCCCGGTCCTCGGCGGCCTGCTGGATGCGCCGCGCGTGCTCCTCCAGCCGCTCCGTCGCCACCCGATGATGGTCGGCGACCGTCCCGGCCAGCGCCGCGTGCTGCCGCTCCCCATGCGCCACCTGCTGCAAGATCAGCGCGAGCTGCCCCCGCACATCGGTGAACCCCACCTCGGCGATCCTGCGCACCTCCGCGACCTGCTCAGCAATCCAGACCTGCTGCTCCTCTTCGGCCATCCCGCACCCCCCGCGCTCCGGCTCGTCCATGTCGGGGCGGCACCCTAGGCACAAACCCGCCTTACGTCGTCCCAGGGCCGAAGCCCCCCACGAGAGAGGAGGCCCCGGCCCCGAGCACGCGCTACGGCTGGTAGACCGGCCGGGCGGACACGGCCATCGCGGGCACCTCCGCCCGAGCGACGAACGGCAACGCATCACCGTCGAAGATCGGCGGCAGCTCCTGGCGGCCGTTGACGATGACGCTGCGGTACCGGTGGGAGTTGACCAGCTGCGCGCCGGGCCCCTGCGCCGCGGCCAGGAAACTCGGCATGGTGTCCGGGAAGTGCGGCACCTGCGCCACCAGCCACACGACCCGGTCGACCTCCGCCGCGGCGACGGGTGCCTCCAGCGCCGCCCACCGCCAGCCCGCAGCCGTGAACAGGGTGGCCTTGTGCGCGCTCTGCCCGGCCAGCTCGGCGACACCACCGATGTAGACACCCACCCGCGACTCCTGGGAAGCCTCCCCCTCCCCCCGGCCGGCGACGGCGATGCCGACCGCACCGACCGGAGTCCCGGCGGGCAGCACCGCGCTCACGCCGACCAGCACCGGCCCTGCGTACTCGACCGTCCGGTCGCAGTAGTGCGGAAGGACGGTCGCCGCGCCGAACCCGTGCAGAGCCGCCTCCGACAGCGGCCGGGCCGCCGGGACCGGGTCCGGGGTGGGCTGCCCGGCCGAGCAGCCCGAGCAGTTGACGTTGACGGTCACCGGCTCCGCCGTGCCGTCCGGATTGATGACGATGCTGGTCATGTTCCCCCTTGTGATCGACGCTGTCGGCCGTGCATGGCCATCGGGCGCCGGGATATATACCGGCGCCCAGCCGTTACGGCGAGCTGACCACTGGCACCGCCAACCGCTATTTCACCTACGGGAGTAAACGCCAGCCGGACCCGCAGTGATATATGTACTCCAACTCCTGCCGAAAAGGACTCATGTCAGATTGGCAAAGTCACGTTCCGTTGCCGAATCTGACCGAATCACGTAGACCCCTGGCTCTTCTGGGACCTCTTCAGAACGGGCTTTGAGGTCTTCGACGTCCACCGTTCCCGGCCATAACGTTCCAGTCTCGGACCACCGCACACCGCCGAGGCTGATTTTGTTTAACACTACGCCACGTAGATCAGATGCTGTGAAGTCAGTCAGGAAGGCTTCTATAGACTCCGAGGGAAGTTCGGGTAGGTTATGGCCCAGTATTACGCCGATAACCTTCCATACCCACTCACTGAAAGAGTCAACGATCTCTCGACTATGGGCGCGGGCACTCTGAAGGGCATCAGTGAGAGAATGGGCGCGGGCGCGCGCAAGATCGCGGCTGCGGACTAGGTTGTGGGCGCTAATGAGGCCGTTAGTGAGACCTTCGGCGAGATCTTCAGCGTTAGCGAGGTTATTGGCGAAGCCTGCGGCGCGGGCACGGATGAGGATATCAGTGTTGGCGAGGTCGTCGGTGAGACTGCAGGCGAGGGCGAGGTCGTCGGCAAGACTGTAGGCGAGGGTACAGGCGCGATTGAAGCAGCCGGCAAGATTGCGAGCAAGGGGGAGGGCATGGCGGAGGTTGAGGTCGTGGCTGGAGGCAAGGTCCAAGTCGCTGGAGAGAATGCGGGCGAGGTCATTAGCGAGGTCATTGGCATCGTCGAGGATAAGGGTGAGGGCGCGGGCACGGGTAAGGGTGTAGGAAGCAACTACGATGCCCGAATGGCGCCGCAGCTCTAGACGGGCTTGCGCATCTACCAATCGGTAGAACTGTCCTGAGTCTGTACGACCCTGCTTATCCATGGACGGTTTCGGCGAGACAATCGCTGGGCTTGAACTCTCCGTGGGCAGGATCTGGGCCAAGCCCGCTTCGACGTCGAGAACGGTGTCGAGGTCATCAACGAGGATACGGTGATGGGAGTGGAGCAGGACTTCTCGCAGTCCGGATTCAACATCAAGAACAGCGCCGAGACCCTCTATGAGGGTGCGCTGGTGCTCGTCGAACCAACGCTCGACGGCATCATCATCGCTATCGAACTGGTGATGACCGCTCACTTCTCCTCCTCCCGCTCCTGGAGATACCCGTTCGTCTTGAGGTATTTGACCGCTGCACGGCGGGCATCTCGCAGGCTACCTCGCACGGCATCAGCGGTCATTTGGAGCTGCTCGGCGATCTCAGAAGGGGTGAAGCCGTTGAGCGTCCATGTCAGAACCTGGCGCTGGCGGGGTGGCAGGCTTTCCAGCATCCGTAAGGTGACCTGGCGGGTCTCCCAGATCGCTGCGGCATCTGGATGAGGCAGCAACGACGTCGGTTCGGGCATCTGATCATGAGGATCTTCGCGGGTATCAGTTAACTTGCGGACCAGAGCGCGGCCGGCCACCGTGTGAACCCATGCCTTCGGCCGGTTGATCTCGGACCACCTTTGGTATGCCTTGATCATCGTTTCCTGGGCGATGTCCGCGGCTAACGGGAGTTCGGCGCCCTGGTTGATCAAGAAGGCGACCAGCGGGCGGATGGTCGCCCGGTAGAAGAGAGCGAACTCTGCGTCGGTCGCGGAACGTAGGGCGGCGTCTGTCTGATGGCTGTCCGGCGCTGCGGCCGGGAGATAAGCTGATTCCGGCTCAAGGTCGCTCATACCGGCTACCTGTTCTCCAAGGTCGACTTTCGGATGATCTCCAGACGGACGTGGTGTCCATCGCCCTGCTTATCCAACTTCAGCCGACCGCCCGGAGGGACGGCTTTGGTCATGTTGGTCAGGTTCTGGCCGTGGATCTGCTCGTGCCGCGCTCGCCAGCGCAATCGCAGCCACAAGCCCAGAAGGGCGAACGTCGGGCTTGCGATGATCGAGGTGATGGTGACCGCAGCGGTGACCGAGTCCATGCTGTTCTCCTACGGGATGGGGACGGCGGTGAAGCCTCGTGAGTAAGAGCCTCGACAAGCCGCCCGCATGAACTCCGAAACCAAGATTCTTTTCTCGGGCCGTGCGGCAGAGCTGGCGGGTCACCGGTGCCAGCCCCCGACCACCGCCACCGTCGCCGACCCGCTGTTGACCCTCACCTGCACGTCCGCGACCTTCCGGGCACCGAACGCCCACGTCTCGGGCAGGAACCCCGACACCGTCACCACACCGGAGGCGGTGGCGTTCACCGTGTCGATCTGTATGCCGTCCGCGCGTAGCTGCACCTGACACGACGTCGCCTCCGACAGGGTGATCGATACATCCACTGTCACCGACGAGCCGGATCGGGGGAACGTCGTCCACGCCGCCCGGGTCAGCGTCGTGGACGACGTCGACTCCAGCACGGGCACGAACGTCACCGACCGGACACTCGCCTGCAGTTCGAGTGCCTTCACCCGCGCCTGCAGATCGGAGATGACCCGCACCAGGTCCGCCTGCTGTAGGTCCCCCGCCTGGATCTTCGCCACGCCCCGCCCTTCCGCTCAGTCGACCGCGACGGTGTGCTCGCCGGTCGTCACGGTCACCAGCTCACCCTCGGCGCTGTCCGGCTGCACCTTCAACGACACGATCTTCATGGGCCGGTCCAGGCCCGGGGCGCCGTCCGGCTGCGCCGGATACAGGTGGTCGGTCACCACCACGCGCGCCATCCCGCCCAGTTCCCACGTCCACCAGCGGACATCCGGGGTGATGGCCAGATCGAACTCGAACAACTGCTTCGCGCCCGCGGACGCGTCGGACGCGCGCTGCGTTTCGGCGTCGAGCGCGGCCTGACTGGTGAGCCCGTCGAACTGCCACGCCTCCTCGATCAGCGGCCACCCGTCCGCCAGCAGGTCCGTCCGCGTCACCGACGACAGCATGACGCCGCCGTCCGGGCGGCGCAGCTGCCCCCACGTCCGCGTCGCCAGGCCCCGCCGGGTGGAGCGCTTGAAGCGGCGCACGTTGCCCGGGTACTCCAGCGTCAGCCCCGTGTCCGGCGGCGACTCCCGCGAGATGCGCCGCAGCACGAACCGGGGCCGGTCAGCCACAGCGTCCCACCCGGGGGAGACCCACCAGTCGAAGCCGCCCGGTGCCGCGGCGACCTCCGCGGCCTTGTCCAGGATCCGCTCGAAGTCCTCGGCCCGGTACTCCCGATCCACCGGGGCGCCCGTCCCGGCCGCGCCCTCATACGTCAGCCACCGCCGGTCCGCCGCCGCGGAGGCATGCTCCAGCAGCCACGTGACTTCGGTGTCGGCGACCGTGCCGGCGCGCGGCCCCGTGAACGCGACGTACCGGTGGCCGTAGATCCCGATGCACTCCTCAGCGGTGATCTTCAGCACGCCCGTCTCGGAGTCGTAGTCCTGCGGGTCCACGATGCGGCCGCCCCACACGAGCTGCTCCCCCCGATACACCATGATCATGGTGCGTTCCGGGCGGGTCGCCGCCGCCACCCGCCCGATCGTGTACGCCGCGTCGTACAGCGGGATGTCGGCGCTCAGGCGCCGCCGCCGCCCAGCGTCACCTCAAAACTGACGTTCTGCAGCGGCAGCGAGTCGATCGGCAGATGCGAATCCCAGTCGTACAGCACGTACTCGTACGGCGGCGCCGCCCCGCTCAGGTCGGCCAGCGTGGTGGCCTGCAGCATGGTGCGGGCCGTACGGTTGCCGAGCTCATCGGTGGCATCCACGCCGACCGTGTACGTCACGCCCGGGGTGAGCCCGGTGAAGGTGTAGACCCTGCTGGGGATCTCGGCGACGCGCAGCCCGCCCAGGTACAGGCCGTACCCGGTCACGCCCACGTTGTCGTCCGTGCTCGCGTTCCACGCCAGCGTGATCGCGGTCTTGGACGTGGCCACCACCTGCACCGCGCCGGGCATCGTTGGCGGGCTCGTGTCGGCCTGCGCCCGCACTGTCCGCGTCCCCCGCGCCGACCGGTTGCCGAGCAGATCCAGCGCGTCCACGCCGATCGTGTAGACCGCGCCGGCAGTCAACCCGGTGAACGTCCGCGTCCGGCCCGTCTGGTCCGACCCCTGCTTCTGCCCGTTCAAATACACGCCGTACCCGGTCACCGCGGACTGGTCGAACGGCGTGTCCCACGCGACGCTGATCTTCCCCGCGCCCAGGCCGGTCACCCGGATCACCGGGGTCAACGGCGGCGTCGTGTCGTTGATCGGCGTGATCGTGATCTCCGCCTTCTCCGACCGGTTGCCCGCATAGTCGTAGGCGTCGACGGAGATCGTCACCGACACGCCCGGCGTCAACCCCGAAAACGTCGCCGACCGCGAGCTCGTCGAGGACTTCTCGACGCCGTTGAGGTACGTCGTGTACCCGGCCACCCCGGTGTCGTCGCCGGAGGCGTCCCAGGCGACCGTCACGCTCGTCGGCGTCATCTTCGTCAGCCGCAGATCACCCGGCATCGACGGCGCCTGCTCGTCCGGCGGCACCTCCGGGAAGAACACCGCGGCGGCGAACCCGAACGTGCCCGGGATCGTCGCACCCGAGAAGGCATAGGAGGCGCTGATGCCGGTCTCATACGCCGCGGAGCTGACGTGCCACGACGTCGTGGACCCGCCATCGGTCGTCGGCGTCGCCATCGACCACTCCCGGTCGACCTGCCCCGGCCACGAGATCGACGCGTAGCTGCCCGCCGACAGCAGCGCGGCCCCGCCCACCATCACGCCGCCGGAGCGCGGCATCGTGTCGTTGAACGCCGTCCCGCCGGACCCGGTCTTGGCGAGCGTCCCCGACAACTCCATCGGCCCGATGACCTCGACCATCGAGATGTGAACCTTGATCGTGCTGATCGACGTGCTCGCGGTGAACGACGACTCCCCGCCATCGGCCTTCTTCGTATACAGGCGCATGGAGAAGCCCGACCCGACATGCTTCTGCTGCTCGTAGCCGCCCGTGGTGCCGGTGACCGGCACGCCCGACGACACCATGACCACCAGCCAGTTGCCGGCCGTCGCCGGACTGAACGTGATCGTGTGCGACGAGCGGGCACCCGTGTCCCCCGCGTTGTACGTCCTTGACTGCGCGACCGACATACGCCACGCCCCCCGTCCCCCGATGCGGTGATGCGGGACGGGAGCATGACGAAATGCCCGCTTAACGTCGCGGCGGCCCGATCACACCCACGCGTCGTAGGCCTCGACCACCAGCCGCGGCGACCCGGGAGCACCATCGACGGCCTGCCCGGCCACGGTGAGGGTGTTGACGCCGGGCAGCAGCATGAACCAGGCGGGCAGGTGCGCCACCGCGGCCCGGCCCGGCCGCGGCACCGGCCAGATCTCCACCGGCACATGCGCCGACACCTGCCGGGTCGCCAGGTCGAACTCCAGGCCGTAGCGGGGATCCGCCGGTAGGGACGAACCGGTCATGGCCCGCATGACCGTCCCCGACTCGTGGTGGGTGATCGTCCACTCCCGGATCGGCCCGTACAGGCGCAGCCGGGCCGGGATCTGCGGGTAGGTGCCGGCCATCGTCAACGTCAGCGACGCCTCCCCCGGCAGTTCGTCCACGACCGCGGACGCCGAGACGGGCACCACCGCGTACCGGCGCGGATCAGCCGCCTTCAACGTCAGCACCCACCGGAACGCGACCGACCCGATGTCGGTGATCTCGACCTGCTCGGCGAGCCGCACCCGCGCCTGCCGGGTCCGCAGCGCGTCCTCCACCCGCAGCACGCCGAGCTCGCGCGGCTCGAGCACGGCCGCGATGCGCTGCTTGGCCGCCAGCATCCTGGCCCGGGACGCGGCGACCGCGGTGCCCTCCAGGGTGATGATCCGCGATCCGTACTGGCCGGCGCTGGCCCACCCGCCATCGGCGCCGCCGAGCGTGGCCGAGCGCGGCCGCACGGTCGGCGTGGACGCCCACCCGGCCGCCGCCTCCACCACCCAGTCCACGCCGTGCTCGTCGCGGACGTTCCCGGCCCACGCGCCGAGCCGGTAGACCGGCGACTCCAACGGCAGGAACGGCACCGGCACCGTGCCCACGGTGACCGTGTTGTCGGCCGACTCCTGCCCGAGCTCGTCCACCGCGGCGACCCGCACCTGGTAGTCGACGCCCGATACCAGGCCCGTGATGGTGTGCCGGCGCGTCACCGGCCCGTCCACCGTGTAGTCGGTGCCCGGCGTGGAATGGACCGGCTCCCCGTCGAGGTAGACGCGGTAGCCGATCACGCCGAAGTCGTCGTCGGAGCCGCCCCACGCCACCGTGATGGACTCCTCGCCGGTCTCCACCAGCACGCCCGGCACGGTCGGCGGCGTGTCGTCCAACGTGGTGACCGTGATCTCTGCCGGCGCCAGGGCGCGCTGCCCGAGCACGTCGACGGCCCACACCCGCACCGTGTGCTCGGTGTTCTCGGTCAAGCCCGTGAAGACCGCGGTGCGCTCGGTCTGGTTCGCGGCGACCACGTCGCCGTCCAGGGCGACGTCATAGCCGGTGACGGGGTCCTCGTCGCCGGCCTCGTCCCACGCCACCGTGAAGCTGGTGTAGGTGACCTCCATCGTGCGCAGGTTCGGCGGCGCGCCGGCGGAAGGTCCGGCGCGGTCGCCGCGGCGAGCGCGGCCCGGCCGGACCGGTTACCGGAGGCGTCGACCGCGTCGACCTCGACCAGGTAGTCCGTGCCGGCGGTCAGCCCGGTGAAGACGACCGTCGTGGCCGCCTGGTCGCCGCCGTGCCGGTCGCCGTCCAGCCACACCCCGTACCCGGCCACCGCGACGTTGTCGCCCGCCGCTTCCCAGGAGACCGTGAGCGTCGTGCGGGTCCGCGCCGCGACCGCCAGCCCGGCCGGGACGGTCGGCGCGGTCACGTCCGGCGTCGCCGCGACCAGCGGCACCCGGTCGGACCGGTCGGTGCCGTCGGTCGCGTCGACCTCGACCAGGTAGGAACGGCCCTCCACGAGCCCGGAGAAGACGACCGTCGTGGCGGTCTGGTCGTCGCCCTGGCGGACACCGTCGAGCCACACGCCGTACCCGACCGGCGCGTTCCCTTCCAGCGGCGGATCCCACGCGACCGTCAACTCGGTCGGCGTCGCCGCGGCCACCCGCACATCCACCGGGGGCGGCGGCAGCGTCGAGATCGGCGGGCCTGCGGTTCTGGCCGCCGGGGCAGGGTAAGCACGGCCGAAACGAGCCATGAGCAGGTCACCTCACCAGGAGAAAGGCGAATAGGCAGAAGAAGAGGGGTGAGGAGGAGCTACCAGCGGGACGCGCGGGCGACGGCGGCCGCCGTGTTGGCCAGCACCCGAACCGGCGCATCATCAACGACGAACGTCAGGTCGTCGATGAACGCCGCATCATCGGACGGGGACCCCGAGCCGTCCTTGGAGTAGCGGAACGTCAGCGTGTTGCCCGGCGCGACGTCGAACTCCGGCGACTGCGTCCACGGCACGTCCCCGGCCGATGTGACCTCGGTCTTCTCCGCCCCGTTGATGAGGAAGAAGAACTTGTCGTAGGTGGCTTCCGAGCTCACCCGGTACCAGAAGCGGACCTTGGAGGCGCCCGCCGGCACCGTCACCCGCGTCTCGCTGGTCGCGTTGTCGCCGATGTCGGCGCTGCGGAAACACCCGGCGCCCCGCGGAGTCGTGTAGACCGTGCCCGTCGTCCGGAACCAGTCGCCGGAAAACGACACCACATAGCTGGTGTCGTTGAAGTCCTCGACCAGCTCGCCCACTAGTGGCCCTCACGCCAGTACAGCTGCGCCGTCACATCCACGGTGGCGGCCGCGTGCGTCACGACGGCCAGCCACTCGCCCGGCGCGACGACCACCTCGTCGCCGAGCGGGATGAACTCCCCCATCCCCGCCTGCGGGTGCAGCCGCTGCGCGAACACGATGTCGCCCAGCGTCGGCTCCGTGCCCCACGCTCCGGACGGCCCCTTCACCGCGGTCATCGCCGAGACCGGCGCGGCCGCCTCCAGCCGCACGACCGGCACCGTAGCCGGCGCGCCCGAGCCGCTGCCGCCGCCGGCGGCGGTCTGCCGGGCGATCAGCGTCCGCACCGGCTGCGCCGTGCTCGCCGTGCCCCGGTAGGAGATGCGGTAGCCGAACACGGCGATCCGGTGCGACGCCGGGTTCGCGGCCGGGTTGGTGATCTGCAGGATCGTCTTGATCGCGGTGCCCGTCGCGACGTCGTCGGCGATCGCGGTGTATTTGGCCACGCTGCCCCCCTCGAATGCGGTGAATTCCCGGGCCGCGAGTATGGCGGCCCAGGCCGTTAACGTCGCCGCACTGTCACCGCCAGGCGTCCCACGCCTCGATCACCATGCGCGGGCTGCCGACCTGGCCGTCGACCTTCTCCCCGGCCAGCGTGAGCGTGTTCACCCCGCTCGACAGCGCGAACCGGGCGGGGAACGCGCCGAGCATCCCCCGGCCCGGCCGCGGCTCCGGCCACACCTCCGGCGGCACATGCGCCAGCACCACCCGCGTTGCCAGGTCGAACTCCAGGCTGTAGCGGGAATCGGCCGGCAGGACCGTGCCCGGCTTCGCCCGGATCACCAGCCCCGACTGCTCGTGGGTGATGCTCCACTCCCGGATCGGCCCCCACACGCGGATCCGCGCCGGAATCCACCGGTAGTCGCCGTTCATGACGATGCGCGCCGACGCCGACCCCGGCATCGTCTCGATGGCGACCTCGTCGTAGACGGGCCGCATCGCGGTACGGCGCGGGTTCGGCGCGACCAGGTTCAGCACCCACGAGAACGCGACCGCGCTCCGGTCGCTGATCTCCACCTCCCCGGCCAGCCGCACCCCCGCCTTCCGCGTCAGCCCGCCGCCCTCCTGCACGCGCAGCGTCCCGAGCTGGTGCGGGTACAGCGCCGCGGTGATCCGCTCCTGCGCCGCCAGCATGCCCGCCCTGCTGCTCGCCACGGCGGTGCCCTCCAGCGTGATGCGGCGCATCCCGAACGCGCCCGGCCCCGAGAACCCGCCGTCGCTGCTGTCGGATTCAGCGTCCAGCGGCAGCACGTCCGCCGTCGATGACCAGCCCTCTTCGGACTCGACCACCCAGTCGACGCCGTACCGGTCGCGGGCGTTTCCCGTCCAGCCCTCGAGCCGGTAGACCGGCGCCGCGATCGGCGTCCAGTCCGCCGGCAGCGTGGTCACCTCGACCTGTACGGCCGGGCCGCGGCCGCCGCCGTCATCGACGGCCCGCACCCCCACCGTGTAGACGCTGCCCGGGTCCAGGCCGTCGATGACGTAGCCGAGCGTGGCGGTGGCGGCGGTCACCTCCCCGTCCAGCAGCACCTCATACCGGGCGATCCCGAGATCGTCGTCGGCCGGCTGCCACGCCAGCGTCACCTCCTCCACGCCCGCTGTGGCGGTCACGCCGGGCGGGGCGCCCGGCAGCGTGTCCACCAAGGTGGTGAAGTCCAGGGTGGCGATCGGTGAGCGGTTCCCGGCGGTGTCGACGGCGTCCACCCCGACCGCATACGCCCTTCCTCGGCCCAGCCCGAGGAAGGTGCGTTCCAGCTCGGGCTGGTCGTCGCCCTGCTTGCTCCCGTCGAGGTAGACGCCGTACCCGGCGAGCGCGACATCGTCGGAGGCCGCATCCCACGCGATCGTCGCGGTCGTGTGCGCCAGGTCGGCCAGCCGCACGTTGCCCGGCGCGGTCGGCGCCGCCAGGTCGGTGATGGCCATCACCGAGATCGTGGACTTCTCCGACCGGTTGCCGGCGGAGTCGCGGGCGTCCACCCCGATTTCGTACGTGGTGCCCTTCGTCAGCCCGGTGAAGGTGTACGTCCGCGCTGTCTGGTCGCCGCCGCGCTTGGCCCCGTTGAGGTAGATGCCGTACCCGGTCACGGCCCGGTCGTCGGACGCGGGCTCCCAGGCGATCGTCACCGTCGTGTCCTGCACGTCCGTGGTGTGCAGGCCCGGCGGGACGGAGGGCTTGACCATGTCGGAGACGCCGAACCCGACGAACGCGGCGTGCGCCTGCCCGGCGCCGCTCAACGACTCCCGGTAGGTGACCCGCCCGGGAGACGGCAGCGCCCCGGCGTAGAACTGGGCGCCGTTCAACGTGCTGGAGAACCCGCCCGAACTGGAGCTGATGTCGGCGATCGCCGGCGTCCACGCGTTCGGCGAGACCCGCCCCTCTATCCCGTTGGCGGAGTCCCTGAAGCGCTCCAGCACGCCGAGCACGACGCCCACCGCGGCGGGCACGTCCACCGGGCTGCACGAGATGCTGGTGGCGCCTGCGGCCGCGTCCCCGGAGGTGGCGAACAGCACCTCCGGGCAGTCGTCGCGGACCTGCACGTACAAGATCATGCCGTCGTTCAGGGCGCCGCGCGTCACGGTGACCGACGTCTCGCCGCCTGCCGCCACCTTGGAGTAGATGTGCGCGTGGTCGTAGCCGTCCGCGGCCGCGTGCCTCGTATACCCCGAGGTCGTGACCGTGGGTGCGTTGTAGGAGGCGACCAGCAGGATGATCCGGTCGCCGGCGCGGGCAGCCGGGAAGAACGACACCGTCGTCGCGTCCGACGACTTCGACGCGAAGTTGTACGCCTGAGCGATGACCCCCATGCAGAGCCCTCCTTATCCGACCAGCGCGCCGAGACGGCGGGCGGCCTGGTTGCCGATCTGGACCTCGTCCTGGCCGGGCTGCGGGTAGACGTTCACCGTCGCGTCCCCGACCCGCCCGCCCGAAGCGGTCTCGGCGGGCCGCGGCCGCGCCGCCGACCGGGACGCCTGATACAGGGCCGCCGACCCGGTCACCACGCCGCCGCGGGCGAACCGCTGCAGGTTCCCGCGCCGGGCGGCGCTGTTGACGGCGTTGATCCATCCCGTGCCGAGCCACCGCGCCGCCTCCGGCCGCAGCCACGCCTCACCGGGGGAGACCGCGGCGAGCATCGTGTCCCGGCCCGGCGCGTACCCGGGCAGCACGCCGTACGCGCCGCCCGGCACGATGCCGCCGCGCGCGAACCCGAGGGAGACCGTGGGCAGGCGGCCGAGCCCGACCTTGTCGGCAATCCAGTTCCACGCCGCGGCGATGCCCTTGTTATAGATCGTCTCGACCACGAACTTGATCGGCGCCTTCGCGACGTCCTGCAAGCTCTTCCACACCGTGCCGATCAGCGCGACCCCGGACTTGAAACCGTCCGGCAGGGTCTTGGTGATGAAGTTCCAAAAGGACGTCAGCGGCGGCTTGATGTACTTCTCCCACGCGGTCTTCAGGCCGGTGGAGATGTTGTCCCACGCCGGCTTGATCGCGCTGTTCCACAGCCACAGCGCGGCCGGCCCGAGGGTGTTCTTGAAGAACGTGCCCAGCGCCGTCAGGGCGGGCCGGATGATGTTCTCCCACGCCGTCTTGATCGCCGTCGAGATGTTCTGCCAGGTCGGCTGGATCACAGCCGTCCACAGCGCTTGCACGGTCGGCCACAGCTGGTTCTTCAGGAACCCCCACAAAGCCGTCAAAGCTGGCTTGATCACGTTGTTCCACGCGGCGGTGATCGCCCCAGAGATCGACCTCCACGCCGTGTCCACGAAGGCACGGAAGCCCTCGATGTTGTTGTAGGCGTAGATCACCCCGGCGACCAACGCGGCGATCGCCAGCACGACCAGGGCGATCGGGTTGGCGTTCATCGCCGCGTTCAGCAGCCACTGCACAGCCGTCCACGCCGCGGTCGCCGCCCGCACCACGCCGGTCGCCACCGCCGCCGCGCCCTGCTTGACCGCCGCCAGCCCGGCCTGCAGCGCGACCCTGCCGTACGCGGCCGCCAGCTTGCCGACCTCGAGCGCCGCCGTGGCGGCCGCCTTGCCGTACTGGGCGACCTTCCCCGCCCCGGCCTGAGCCAGATCGACGGCCTTGCTCGCGCCGGAGGAGACGGCCGTGCCGACGCCCTTGGCTGCCGTCCCGGCCTTGGACATCAGGTTGGCCGGGTTGACCTTCGCAAACCACGACGTCGGGTCGATCTTCGTCTTGGCCGCGCCGATCAGGTTCGCCGGGTTGACCTTCTGCAGCAGGTTGGCCGGGTTGATCTTGGCGAACGCGCCCTTCACCTTCGCGGCGAGGGTGCCGGCGAACACGTCCAGGCCCTTGGACTGGATCAGGCCGGTGAGCGCGTCCTTGAGCATGCCGCCGCCCTTGGCGACGGTCTGCCCGGCCTGCTTGGCGCCCTGGGCGACCTTCTGCCCGGCGTTGCCCGCCTTCGTGTCGCGGCCCTTGCCGCCGAGCCCGCCGACGAAGTCACCGGCGCCGATCCCGGCCTTGACCAGTCCGGCCGGGGCCTTCAACGCGAGCCCCATGAGCTTGATGGCCGAGCCGAGCCCGCCGAACTTGGCGACCAGCAGCAGCAGCGCGCCGAGCGGGCCGAGGATCGTCAGCACCGCGGCGCCGAACTCGCTGCCCGCGACGTCGCGCAGGACCCCGACCAGGTCACGCAGGATCCCGAGCACGCCGACCAGCGCGCCCGGGTCCAGCGCCCCCGTCAGGTCTTTGAACAGGCCACCGATGTCCTTGAGTAGTCCGCCGGCCTCCTGCATGACCGGCACGAGGGAGTCGAAGAACTCCCGCGCCGCGGCCTGCGTCTCCGGCTTGGCCGCCCACTCGGCGAACCGCTCGGCGCCCTGCGCCAGGTCCTCCAGCATCGTCCGTCCTGAGGGGGCGGCGGCCTTCCCCAGCGACAGCAATCCCAAGGTGACGTTCTTGATGATCCGCCACAGCTTGGAAGCGGCTTCCCACGAGCGTTCCAGGAACGCCCGGAACCGCTCCTGGCCGTCCTTGGACGCGGTGAAGTCGTTGAACCGGTCGGCGGCGTCCTTGATCCGCTTGGACAGCAGCACCACGAACGGCATCGAGATACGGATCAGCCGGGTCACGCCGGAAAACGCCGCGATCCCGGCCTTACCGAAGTTCGAGACCGCGGTGTTGTTGCCCGCCATGATCTGCGACACGTCCTGCCGGAAGCCCTTGCTGCCGAACAGTTCACCGACCTCAGCAGTCAGGTCACCGACCGTCTTGCCGGTGACCTTCATCCCGTCGCGCAGCGTCCCCAGGAACGGCATCGACGCCTTCACCCCGGCCATCAGGCCGGGCGCAAGCGCCTCCTGCGTCGCCTTGCGGATCTCCGACAGCGCCGGCCGCACGGTGCCGTGCAGGTACAGCACGAACGCCCGCATCGACGGCGTGAGGTTGGCGAGCGCCTCAGCAACCGGGTCACGGCCGCCGCCACCGCCGCCCGCCGGCGCAGCCGCGGCCTTCTTCGCGGCCTCCTGCTCCTTCTTGGCCTGCGCCAGCGCGGCCTTCGCATCCTGGGCGGCTTCGCGGGCGTTGCGCCGAGACCGGCGAGCCCGCTCCAAAGCCTCCTCGGCGTCGCGGACCCGCTTCTTGGCGGCAACGATCGCATCGTCGGCCGCCTCGATGCGCCGCGCGCCCTCTTCGGCCTGCCGGGCGGCGTCCTTGCGGGCGTCGGCGATGGCTTTCTCCGCCTCCAGGATCCGCTCCTGGGCGTCCACCAGCCGCTCCTGAGCGGCCTGCACCTCCTTGGAGCCCTCAACGCCGCGCGCGTCGGCGTCGGCCTTCTCCTCCTTCAGGTCACCGTTGCGTTCCTTGACCTCCTCCAGGCGCTGCAGCGCCTGCCGGTACGCCAAGTCGGCTTCCCGCTTGTCCAGGTCGGACGCGAACGGATCGGCCATGACCTTCTGCAGGCGCTCCTTGGCCCGCTCGATCCCGATCTGCGCCGACTCCTCATCCAGCGCCCCGCCCTTGGCCGCCAGCGCCAGGTCCTCCAAGCGCTCCTTGGCGGCCTTACGCGCATCGTTGAGGGACTCCTGCGCCCGCTGCGACGCCTTGACCGCGTCCGCGTAGGACCGTTCGGCGTCCGCGACCCGCTCGGTCGCGCGTTCGGCGGCCTCGGCGACGGACTCGGCGACCCGGCCCACGTTCTCCCGCGCCGCCTGCACCGCCTCGACCGCGGCCGCGAGGTTCTCCTCCGCGTTGCGGACGGCCCGGTTGGAGTCGATGACCGCCTCACGGCTGTTACGCACCGACCGTTCCGCCTGTTTGATCCGCTCAGCGGCCTGCTCGACGCGCGCCGCCGCGGCCTCCCGGGCGGCGGCGGCCGCGCCCGCAGACGCGCCCGACGCCTGGTCGGCCTGCGACAGCGCACCCAGCGCGGTGCCAACACCGTTCAACCCGACCACGAGCCCGGCGATGCCTTGCAGGGCGGCGCCCGCCACGCCGGGCAGCACCGCCAACGCCCCGGCCGCCTGCCCGGCCGCCGACACCAACCCGAACAGGCCCGCGCCGAGCTGCCCGATGCTGGCCGCCAGGAACCCCACCCCGGCCGCCAGCATCGGAAACGTCGCGATCTTCGCGGTGACGTCCGCCAGCCCCGACAGGTCCGGCATGTCGATGTGGAACGGCAGCGAGATCGGAGACGACCGTTGCTCACTGCGGAACCGGTCGGTCTCCTCCCGCGCCGGCTCGGTGTCAGCGCCCACCTCCACGGTCGCCGTGGCGTCCTGGGCGGCCGCTTCCACATCGCTGCGCAACCGGCCCGCGTCGATCTCGGGAGTGAACTGGATACGGACCCCGGCCCGGCTGATGCCGTCCAGGTCCCGCTGGAGATGCGACCGGTCGACGGTGGCGCGCATCCGCACCTGCGTGGCCCGCTCCGCCGCCCGCGCGGCCGCGTCCGCCTCCACCGCCACCCGGCGGGCGTCGATCTCCGCCGCGAGTGTCGCCTTGACGCCGCGCACCCGCCGATCAACGTCGCGCTGCAGCCGCGCCCCGTCGACCTCCGACAGGTCCGCGACGACCTTGATGTCGATCCGGCCGCCGTCGATACCGCCGAGCTCGTCCACGCGTCTTCACCCCCCGATGAGCCGCAGGGAGGGTGACGCAAACCGGAGCTAACGTCGCGCCGGGCGACGCAAAGCCGCCCGGCTGGCACCATGCGCCGCTGTGACTGCCGCGTATCTGCCCCTGCTGATCGAGCAGGGCGCCGCCTTCGTCCACGAGCTGGCCCTGGCTGACGACGGCGGCCCGATCGACCTGACCGGTTACACCGCCCGCATGGACATCCGCCCGCACGCCGGGTCGACCACGCTGCTGCACCAGCTCACCACCGGGCCCGCCGGCGGCCTCAGCATCGACGGCCCGGCCGGTCAGCTACGGCTCCGCATCCCCGCCGCGGCGACCCGCACCTTCCTGTGGGAACGCGCCGTCTACGACCTGCTGCTCATCGGCCCGGATGGGGAACCTGACCGGCTCATCGAGGGCCCGGCCACCGTGAAGCCCGGGGTAACGCTGTGACCCTGCACGACCCGGTGATCGTGGAGACGGTCGAACGGCGCACGACCATCCATGTCCAGACCCGCCCCGCGCTCGTGCAGGTCCGACTCCCCGGCGTCCAAGGACCACCCGGCCCGCCCGGAGAGCCGGGCGCACCCGGCCCACCCGGCCCGGAAGGTGGCGCCGCCCAGTACGACCATGTCGTCGCCGCCCCGTCCCTGGTGTGGGAGGTCTCCCACGCGATGGGCCGCCAGCCGACCGTCACCACCTTCACCGCCGCCATGGAGACGATCCACGGTGACGTGTCGCACCCGGCCCCCACCACGGTGCGCGTCACCTGGGCCGTCCCCGTGGCCGGCCTGCTCCGCCTCACCTGATCACCTGGGGGACCTCGTGCCGAACTGGTACAGCCAACACCGCTTCAACAAGATCCCGCTGCTCGGCCTCGTGCCCGAGGCGTCGGCCACCGAACCGGCCGATGCGGTGCCGTTCCAGTTGTGGGCCGACACCGCCGCCGGGAAACTCAAGTGGCGCACGCCCACCGCCACGTGGATGGCGTTCGACGACGTCGCGGACGGCGCGATCACGAACGCGAAAATCGCCTCGAACGCGGGCATCGCCCTGTCCAAGCTCGCCACCAACCCCCTGTCCCGGGCCAGCCACACCGGAACCCAGACCGCGTCCACGATCTCCGACTTCGCGGCGCAGGTCCGCGCCAACCGCCTGGACCAGATGGCCGCGCCCGGCGCCGACGTGTCCGCCGGCGGCTACCGCATCACCAGCCTCGGCACCCCGCAAGACCCGAACGACGCCGCCCGCCTGGCCGACATCCAGGCCGCCGCCGCGGGCATCTCCGTCAAACCGGCCGTGCGCGCGGCCACCACCGGCCCCGTCACCCTGTCCGGCCTCCAGAGCGTGGACGGCGTCGCCCTGCAGATCGGTGACCGGGTCCTGGTCAAGGACCAGACCGACCCCGCGGACAACGGCCTCTACGCCGCCGCCGCGGGCGCCTGGACCCGCACCGCGGACGCTCTCGCCCCGAACACGTTCGTGTTCGTGTCCGCCGGCAGCACGCTGGCCGACACCGGGTGGGCGATCAGCACCGACACCCCCATCACCCCGGGCACAGCCATCGTCTGGGCGCAGTTCGCCGGCGGCTCCACCGGCGGCTCCGGCGGTTCCTACGCCGCGACCCTGCCCGAGCTGACCCCCGGGACCCCGGCCACCGTCACCCACAACCTCGGCACGAAAGACGTGACCGTCGCCTTCTACGACCTGGACACCGGCGCCGACGTCGTCCTCGACGTGGTCGCCCGCCCGGACGCCAACACCGTCCAGGTCCGCGCCGACCTCGCCGTGCCCGCCGCCAGCGTCCGCGTGCTGGTCCGGTCCTGATGGCCCGCCCGCTGGCAGCGCTGCGGCTCGCGCAGCTGGACGCGCCACCCTCCCCGCCCCCGTACGGGTACGGCACCGTCTACGCCGCCTTCGGCGGACGGCTGGGTTTCGCCGACGCCTTCCGGCCGGCGATGCCGCTCACCCCTGCGCAGCTCGTCGCCGACACGGACGTCACCTGCCCCTTCGCCGGCGCGCCCGTGCCCGCCCACGACCTGCCCGTGGACACCGGCACCTACTACCTGCGCTACGCGGCCACCTACACCGGGTCGGTGGCCTCCACCGGCATCCGCGTCCGCCTGGACGGGCCGACCGCGTCCAAGGTCGCTCTCCAGGTCCACCGGTACACCAGCGTCACCGCGTGCTCCAGCACCACGCTCACTGGACTCGGCGTCTTCTCGGACAGCTCCAACGCCTCCAACACCACCACGCCGCTGCCGATCATCATCGAGGGGATGATCACGGTCGCGCTGGGCGGCACCCTGACCCTGTCGGTCGCCTCGACCACGTCCGGCGGCACCGTGGCGTGGAAGGCGGGATCCAGCCTCACCGCCTCGTGGGCGACCCAGTGGTGAGGCATCTCGGGGGCGTCCCGATCGCCGCGTTCGAGACCCCCGTCCCGGACCCCGGCGAGTACGGCCTGTACGTCAACTCCATAGTCGAGCCGCGGCTGATCGTGGACGGCTCCGGAGTCAAACCGCTGCCGGCCATCATGGACAGCCCCTTCGAGGACATCAACCTGCCACCGGGCACCTACATCTACATCGACACCCTCAGCCTGCCGGCGACCGCCGGCCGGTGGGCGTTCAACCACAGCATCCACTACAGCGTGACCGGCGCCACCCAGCAGACCGTCTTCTGGGGCCTGTTCCAGGGCTCTGCCGCCTGGGAGTGGTGCACCGCCACGATCACCCGCAACCACGACACCGGCGGCACCGAGACCACGTGGAACACCGTCGCCGACGGCGGCAGCATCATCGAGGGCGCCCGCGTGTCCACCGGGGGCGGCTACTTCGTGCAGATCGAGGGCGTGCTGTCGTTCCCGCAGACCGGCAACCTGCTGCTGGCCTGCAACGCCGGCGGCGCCGACGTCACCATCTCGCAGGCCAGCACGATCACCCTCACCCCCCTGACCGCGTAACCCTGCCCTGGGGAGAATCCGATGGCCACCCACCTCAGCCGCGTCCTCCTGCCCGCCCTGGCCGCGCCGCCGACTATCCCTGAGCCGGGCGTCACCCTGCTGTACGGGCGCACCACCGGCCGCGTCTGCGCCGCCACCGCCGACATCGTGGACGCGCCGCTGCTCGGCGTCCTGGCCCGCCTGGACGCGCCGGTCGCCACCTCGGCGACGGCCGCCACCGACCTCACCGGCCTGGCCCTGCCCGTGCAGGCCGGCGGCACCTACCTGCTGCGGTGGGTCCTCGGTTACCAGACCGGCACGACCGGCGCCGTCATCCGCGTCGCCGTGAACGGGCCCGCGGCCTCGGCGGTGTGGATCCAGGTGGAGACCATCACCAGCCGGGCCGCGTTCCCCTCCACCCGCCGCGCGCAGACCCTCACCGCCTACAACACGCTGACCGCGGCCCCCACCACCACGCCGGCGGTCGGCGCCGTCTGCCCGGTGATGATCACCGCCCGGGTCGCGGCCACCGCGTCCGGCACGGTCCGGCCGCGCTTCGCCAGCAGCGTCTCCGGCTCAACGATCACCGTGGCCGCGGGTTCGTACGGCATCGCCCGCTGGACCCCCTGACCTCGGATGCCAGCGAGCCGGGCAGGCCGTACGCCTACCCGGCTCAGGAGATGACGTTCGCCGTCGCCGCCATCACCGCGAACGCGTGCTCCATGCCCGTCTTGCCGCTCTTGCCCGTCACCCAATCCGGCCGCATCACCTTGCGCGGCTTCGGTCGGCGCTGTTCGGCGGCCAGGACCGCCAGCTCCTCGAGGATCTGCGTCAGGATCTCGTAGTCACGCGGCCACGGGTCAGCCCGCTGCTCGGGCGTGGTGTGGATCAGAGCGTCGGCGGGGAGCCGATCGGCGAGGGCGAGGAACCGGCGGACACCGACGAACCCGGCAGCGCCGGGACGTCGCCAGGCTCCTCGGGCGTCGACGCCGGGATAGTGGCGGGCGAAGTCGGCGTCGAGGTCGTCCCACCGCTCACAGAGGCGGAGGACGGCGACGATTCCCCCAGGCCCACCCCGTACACCCTGGCGAGACCGCGCACGAGCGCGATCACGTCATGCACGGACGGCCGGGCCGCCAGGAACGCCGCATACCCGTCGTCGCCGAGCAGCCGGCGGGCCATCTCCTTGGCCGCGGCCATGACCTGCTCGGGCAGCTCCTGATTGAGGATGAGCTGGTCCACGACCATGTCGATGACGGCCATCGTCGCCGCGGCCGGGTCTTTTCGGGCCGCGTCCAGCGCGGTGCGGACGATGAGCCCGAGGTCGACGGCGACCCCGGTCAGCGGCTCGAGCACATCCAGCGGCAGCTCGGACGGCAGCACCGCCAGGTCGCGGCCGCGGAACCGCAGCGGGAAGGTGTCAGCGGTCGCGGCGGTGCGCTCCGCGCGGATGGCATCAAGGTCCAGCATCCCCGTGGTCCTCCAGGTAGGTGGGGCAAGGTACGGGGCGGACGGTAGGCGACGGCGGGCTTTGCGTCGCGCCGGGCCAGATACGACGGGGGCGCCCGCCGGTACGGCGGGCGCCCCTTGTCCGCGGCGTGCGCAGTCTGCTTCTACACGGGCGTCGGGTCGAACGCCGCCCACGTTCCGGACAGCATGTCCCAGTAGGGGGCGCCGACGTCGCCTCCGAGGACGGACAGGCGCAGCGGCAGCGTGCTCGCGGCGGTCTTCTCGAACGACTGCTCGACGCCTTCGGCCTGCTCGCACCGCGGCACCATCCGGCGCAGCTTGCGGGTGCCGTCCGTCAGCTCGATGCACGCCGCCGTCTCGGTGCGGGCGCCGATCGCCGGCGGGGTGAACCGGTAGTAGGAGACGGCGCCCTCGCCGGTCGGCGTGACCTCCTCGATGGTGCCGCCGCCGTACACCGCGCGGAACGAGGCCAGGGTCCACTCCAGGAGGTTGACCTCGATCGTGGCCGCGTCCTCGGTCTGCCAGCGCCTCACCGCGTAGTTGGACTGGTGGGCGCGCGTCTCCTCGAACTTCGGGTCGGTCTTCCAGTTGTAGGAGTCGGGCGTGAACAGGCCGATGTCGTACCAGGCCGAGGGCATCGGCACGACGACGCCCTCCGGCGCGGGCGTGCCCACCGGGGCGAGCCACAGCCGCGCCTGCTGCGGAATGAAAACGTTCTCGGCACCCATGCGGGGTTCCCTCCCAGGCACTCGCAGCCCCGCCCGCGCAGGCGGGCAGGGCGTGACAGGTTGGGGACCCGGGCGCAGACAGTAGGGGCGAAACGCGTTTACGTCGCGCCAGGGGAGCGCTGAGCAGGGCGGCAGGACGTTAACGGGCGAATGCGCTACACGTCTGCGGCCATGACGGGCAACAGCAGCAGGGCGGCCGGCCGACCGGCCGGGCGGCGGTCATGAACGCGGCCAGCGCCGCCGTGGTGGCGGTAGTCGAGTGGGTGTGCCTGGGGATGCCGCTGGCCATGGCGGCAGCACTGGCCGCCTACGCGGTCGGGGTGCGGTGCGGCCGGGCGCGGGGGGAGCGGGAGCGTGCCCGGCTGGCGCGGCGGGTGGAGACGTTCACGACGATCCTGCGGCCGGTCGCGGCGGCCGCGCGGGTGGGGCGGTTGCGGTTCTGGTTGCCGCCGCGCGATCTGGCGGTGCTTTCGGTGCTGGTGGAGGAGCCGGGCGAGGACGGCGAGGCGCTGGCGGCGCTGGAGGAGATGTTTCATCCGCCTCCCCACTAGACACCAGAATAAATCTCCCCTACACTTTTGAGAGTGAGTAGGGGGGAGCGGTTCCCCCGGCCACACCGACCCCAGGAAGGGACACCACAATGAGCACGCGACCCCACGCCGGGTACCTCACCAACGACCTGACCGGCCTCGGCCTGATCGACCTCGGCCTCGACGCCGGGCAGATCGGCACCTGGGACGCGATCATGACCCGCACCTGGCGCGGCTACGGCGTCGAGGTCGAGGTCCGCGAGGACACCGCCGACGTCACGCTCCGCCTGTTCGGCTGGGGCGACCTCTACGGCGGCGAGGACACCTACCGCCACGGCCACCTCGCGCAGACGGTCTTCCCCGCCGAGTGGCCGACCGCGCTGCTGCTCGCCACCATCGCGGCCGCCGTCGCCGCGAACGTCGAGACCGCGCTCATCCCCGCCTGACACCCCACCCCCGCCCGCCCGCGCTCGAGCCGCCGGGCGGGCACCCCCCAACGCCTGAAACGGAGCACACCCGTGAAGATCAACACCCTCATCCCCGTCGTCTTCCACACCGAGCGGTTCCGCAACACGATCACCGACCACACCCCGGAGCCCATCTACACCGCCCCCCGCATCACCAAGACCGGATGGGAGGCCGCCACCACCGGCTGGGGCGTGTGGGAGCTCTACCAGAACGGCGTCTTGCGCGGCTACCTCGAGGGCGGCCGCACCTGGATCGCCATCGCCAAGCCGGACGTGGCCTCCCCCGGCGTCGACCTCGGAGAGTTCCCCACCCGCGAGGACGCCGCCGACGCCATCGCCGTCTACGTCACCGCCTACGCCCTGCTGGCCGCCTGACCACCGCCCGACCGCGCCCCGCCCGCCCGCCGGGCGGGCGCCCTCCCTCCTGGAGCGCCACCTGTGAACCCTCTCGGCACCGTCGCCTGGCTGCGCGCCGCCCTGGCCCGCCGCCGCTACACCGCCCCCGACACGCTGCCCGTTGCCGTCTCCGCCCCCGACAGCACCAGCGCCCACCTCATCACCACCCGCATCCAGTTCGGCCACCTCACCCCCGCCACCGCCCCCGGCTGGAACGGCACGGCCGGACGCATCACCCGCCACGGCGACGGCCCGGCCGTCGCGCCCTCACCGTCCGGCCCGCGCCCGCCGACTACGCCGACATGGACCGCGCCCCCAGCGCCGCCACCCTCGCCCGCATGCTCGCGGCCGCCGAGCACGTCGACCCGCACCTGCCCCTCGCCGTGCCCCTCATCGGCTCCGATGGCCTGTACGCACCCCTCCACCACCTGTTCGGCATCGAGCCCTACGACTACGACCCCGACGCGGCCGACCAGTGCAACGTGTGGGGCCTCGAGCCGGGCGACGGCGCCGAAGTCCTCGCCCTGTGGCCCGCCCCCGACTTCCCCGCCACCGCCCCGGCCGACTGGTTCCGCCGCCTGACCCAGGGCAGAACATGGACCGGCGCGGACGACCGGACCCGCTGGATCACCGACATGACCCGCGCCGAAGTCCTCGAGGCCCTGGCCACCCTCGAGGACAAGGCCGAGTGGATCGCCGAACAGGTCACGCGGGCACTGGTCACCACCCCGTCCGCCGCGATGTCCGTCGACCGTCCCGCCGGGACCCGCACCCTCATGCAGGAATGCGGCATGGCCGCCGCCGACCCGCGCGGCTGGATCGCCCAGACGCCGCTCGCGCAGGCCCTCGCCTTCCACGCCTCCTGACCCCGCCGATCAGCAAGGACAACACCGATGGACTGGTACAGCCGTTTCGACCAGAACGAGGTCTGGATCGACAACGACGGCAACAAGACGCCGATCGCCCACATGAGCCCCCGCTACGCCCGCAACATCCTCGTGTTCATCGAGCGCCACAACGAGGGCATCGCGCGGGCCGCCGCCAACGCCCTGATGGACGTGCCGCTCCCGTCCGCCGGGACGCACGCCTACGACGAGGTGTCGGCCAGCGCCGACGCCGAGACGGCCGCCATCCTCGCCGACCCGACGGGTTGGCTCGCCCAAACCCCGCTCGTGCAGGCCCTGACCGACCGGGCCGCCTCCTACATCGGCCGGCACGTCCGCCGCCTGCCGCAGCCCGTCTGACCCCCGCGACCGCCCCGCCCCGCCCCGTGCGGGGCGGGGCATGGAGCCCCCTGCCATGAACGCCGTACTCTTCGCCGCCGACCAGGCCAAATGGATCCGCGCCCACGTCTGGACGCAGACCATGCGGAACACCCACCGCCACGTCCCCCGCGCCGCGGCCTCCTGCTCCTGCCAGTCCGGGCCGAGCGGCTGGTGCCTCGGCGGCCAGCACGGCCGCTGTCAGGCCACCAGCGGCCTGCCGCACCCCGAGACGTACATCACGCTCAAGAACGAGACCGTCGTGTCGTTCGCCGTCCCCTACGAGCACCCGACCTTCAGCGCGGTCGGCGCCCACCGGCAGGCGTTCGCCCAAGTGTGGCTCGCTGACCGAACCTGCCGGTACGTGTGCCCCTGCCTGTGCCACACCGCGCCGCCCGGCCCGGTCCAACTCGATCTCCTCGACTTCTGCGACACCGCCGCCTGAACCCGCCCCGGGCGGCCCCGCTCGAACCGCCCGGGCGCTACGCCCGCACCGGCGCAAGCCTGCCCCCGTCCACGAAGACCAGACCAGCCTGTAACCCGAGGAGCCCCTCATGGCACGGCACTGCTACGTCCCGAAGAACTTCACCACGGCCCACCTCGACATCATCACCAAGGCCAACGCCATCTGCGCTGACTACGCCCGCCAGGGCTTCGACCTGACGCTCCGCCAGCTCTACTACCAGTTCGTGGCCCGCGACTGGATCCCGAACTCTCAGAAGGAGTACAAGCGGCTCGGCGAGATCGTCTCCGCCGCCCGCCTCGCCGGCGCGATGGACTGGGACTACATCGTGGACCGCACCCGCAACCTCCGCGACCTCGCCCACTGGGAAAGCCCCAGCGACATCGTCCAAGCCGTCGCCCATCAATACCGCACCGCCCGGTGGGCCAACCAGCCTCACCGAATCGAGGTGTGGATCGAGAAGGACGCTCTAGTCGGCGTGATCGCCGGCGTCTGCGAGCGTAACGACGTGCCGTACTTTTCCTGCCGCGGCTACACCAGCATCAGCGAGGTCCACCAGGCTGCCCAGCGGCTCATCGGCTACCAGGAGGCCGGGCAGAAGCCCGTCATCATCCACCTGGGCGATCACGACCCGTCCGGTGTCGACATGACCCGCGACATCCGTGACCGCCTGGAGTTGTTCGGCACCGACCTCGAGGTGATCCGCATCGCCCTCAACATGGACCAGGTCCGCCGGTACAACCCGCCGCCGAACCCTGCCAAGCTCACCGACTCCCGGGCGGGCGCCTACCTCCGCGACCACGGCCGCAACTCATGGGAGCTCGACGCGCTCGACCCGGCGACCCTGGACCGGCTTATCTCCGACCAGATTGACGAACTGCTGGACCGGGAGCAGTGGGCGCAGGACAGCGCCGAGATGGAGAAGCAGCGCCGCCTGCTGGCCGCCGTATCCGACCAATGGGACGACGTCGCCCGGTACGTCTCGGATGACGCCGCGTAGGCCAGCGGTCCGCTGCTCCCAGCCCCATCAGCCCCGGCCCGTACCTCTCCGGCCGTGACCAGTCCCACGCACCCGAGCCCGCCCGGCCTCCCGCTGCCGGCCCGGCGGGCACGCCGGAAACCCACCCTCGCCTGCGACGGCCAGACCGCCGTGTAGCCCGCACCCCTTGGGAGAAGCCATGTTCCAGTTCCCGAACACGCACGCCGCCGCGCTCGACCTCGTCCACGGGCATCTCGAGCGCTACGACTGCGACCTTGACGCCTACCTCGAGGTGGAGCGCTCCGAGCACGCGCTGGTGGTGTCGGTCCGGCCAGGCGGGCAGGAGAAGGCCATCGGCCGGTTCGAGGTCACCGTCCGGCCGCTCCCGGCCGAGCCGGACGAGTAGCCCCTGCCCATTGCCCCATAAATAAATATGCCCTACGCTTTTAAGTGTTGAACCGTTCCCTGTGAGCCAGGAGAAACCCCTCATGCCGCACGACCGCACCGAGCCGATCACCCTCAACCCGCCCGGCACCCGCATCCCCTTCAACGCCGAACCCGTCTTCACCACCCGCGAGGTCCGGATCAAGATGCTCGCCCAGGAGACCGTCCTCCCGTGGCGCGACGCCGTCGCCATCGGCGAGGCCCTGGTCTACGCGGGCCGCGCCGTCGAAGCCGAGCCCGACCACTACCTGGTGGACGAACTGGCCGAGGTGATCACCGGCTTCGGCACCGCCGACCCCGCCGCCCTGGCCCGCCACCTGCTCGCCTCCGGCTACCAGGCACCGGTCGAGATCGACCCCTGCTGACCCGTCCACCCCCGCCCGGCACCACCGCCGGGCGGGGACCACCCCCTCACCCGCCCCGCTCCTCGAGGAGACCCCCGTGACCACCGTGACCGCCCGCGAGATGGCCCGCACCTACGCCGCCGAGGCCCTGCGCTCCCGCGTCATCGCCGACTTCCACACCCCCGGCCGCGACGCCGGCGACGCCGTATCCCGCCGCTGGAGCCTCATGGACGCCACCGCCCGCGCCGAATACGGCGTCGCCACCCTGCTGGCCGTCATCGCCGAGCACCTGCCCGAGCAGGCCGACGAGATCGCCTGCAACTTCCAGCAGGCCCTGGAGGACGGCACCCGCGAACCGCTGATCCGCTGGCTCGGGTGGGAGCCCGACGTCGACGCCGGCGAGATCATCGAGGACGCCGAGAACATCGCCGAGACCATCACCGAAGAGGACCGGGCCGCCCGCGCAGCCCTCAGATGACGTTAACCACCTGACCGTGTTCCATCCCAGCCGACCAAACCCCCTCAAGGCTGGGACCAGCGCACTCCCAACCTCCGAGGCCCCCGAGGTTGGGAGTGTTCTCGTTGCACCGACATGCCGCCGTCTGGCCGGCCGCCGCCTTCTACGCGGCGTGCATCCTCGCCGCGAACTGGCTCACCAGCCGGTACGGCGCCGTCCCCGTAGGGTTCGGCCTCACCGCCACCACAGGCACCTACGCCGCAGGCCTGGCCCTGCTCGCCCGCGACCTCCTGCAAGACACCGCCGGGCGCCGCGCCGTCCTCGCCGCGCCTGCGGCGGCGCCGCCCTCAGCGCCCTGCTGTCCCCGGCCCTCGCCCTGGCGTCCGCGGCCGCGTTCCTGGTCGCCGAACTGCTCGACATGGCCGTCTACTCGCCGCTGCGCGCCCGCCGCTGGGCTGTGGCCGTGCTCGCCAGCAACACGGTCGGCGCGGCCGCCGACACGGTGCTGTTCCTGCTCCTGGCGGGCTTCCCCGTCACCGGCCCGGCCATCGCCGGGCAGCTCGTCGGCAAGGTGATGTGGGCGACGCTCCTGCCGGTCCTCCTCACCGTCGCCGCGCGCCGTGTGGTATCTCGCCAACCCCTCCACTGAACGCGTCCGCGCCGCGATGCGGGACCCGTCGACCGGCCTGGGCACCATCCTGACGCCCGGCCAGGGCAACCGCTTCGACCCGCGCTTCGTCCGCTGGTGCGCCGACAACGGATGCTTCAACGAAGGCAGGCGCGGCTACCCCGGCGACGAGCCGTACCTGGCGTGGCTGGAGACCCTGCTCCCGCACGCCGCCACTAACCTGTTCGTCACCGCCCCCGACGTCGTCGGCGACGCCGCGGCGACGCTCGAGCGGGCCGCCGACATGATCCCCCGCATCCGCGCGGCCGGCCACCGCCGCGTCGCGCTCGTCGCACAGAACGGCCTCGAGCGCCTGGCCGTTCCGTGGGACACCTTCGACGTGCTGTTCCTCGGCGGCGGCCCGGAATGCGCCCCGTGCGGGTACGTGCGGCCGCACCGCGCCACCGGCAAGCACTGCCCGCGCTGCGCGGCGCCGCTCGCCGAGTGGAAGACCGGCCCGGCCGCCGGCCGCCTGGCCCGCGAAGCCCTCACCCGCGGCAAGCGTGTGCATATGGGCCGCGTCAACAGCTACCGGCGGCTGGTGCGGGCACACGAGTTCGGATGCTTCTCCGCGGACGGCACCTACATCACGTTCGGCCCGGACGTGAATCTGCCCCGGGTCCTGCGTTGGCTGGCCGACATCAGGGAGCTGGAGAAGAAGACCGCCGCCCGGCCGACCCGCCGCCGGCGTGGTGCCGTCCCGGCCCGCCGCGCCTCGAGCG
>NZ_CDRNDK010000011.1:0-37271 GCF_977012225.1 Planomonospora algeriensis
CCCGCTGGCCGGGACCGCCGCCGCGACCGGGCGGCGGCCCCGGTTACGTTCCTGCGAGGCCGGCACTCCCGCCGGCCGTTCCCGCCGGCCGTTCCCACCGGTCGTTCCCGTCGGCTGTTCCAGTCGGCTGTTCCCGGCGACGAGGCGGGTGGACCGAGGCGGGTGGACCGAGGCGGGTGGACCGAGGCGGATGATGAGCACGGAGCCGAGTCACGGACCGATTCACGGGCGGAACCACGGGGAGAACCACGGGCGGAACCACGGGCCGGGCCGCGAGCCGATCCACGGGCCGAAGCCGCGTGAACTCGCGACCGACGAGGGCGTGCTGCGCTACCACGAGGCCGGTGACGGCCCGCCCTTGCTGCTGCTGCACGGGTCGGGGCCCGGTGTCACCGGCTGGCGGAACTACCGGGGCAACCTGGCCGCCCTCGCCGAGCGCTTCCGCTGCCTGGTGCTGGAGTTCCCCGGCTTCGGCGTCAGCGACCCCACCGGCGCCCACCCCATGGCCGCCGCGCCCGGCGCGGTGCTCCGCCTCCTCGACGGGCTCGGGATCGAACGGGCCGACGTGATCGGCAACTCCATGGGCGGGATCGTGGGTGCCCAGGTGGCGATCTCCGATCCCGCCCGCGTGCGCCGCCTGATCACCATCGGCGGGCTGGGCGTGAACCTGTTCAGCCCCGGTCCGGGAGAGGGCATCAGGCTGCTCACGGAGTTCGTCGAGCATCCAACCCGCGAGGCGCTCGTGCGCTGGCTGCACTCCATGGTCTACGACCCGGCCCTGGTCACCGAGGAGATGGTCGAGGAGCGCTGGGCGCAGGCCACCGACCCGGACACGCTCGCCGCCTCCCGCCGGCTGTACGGCCGCGCCGCGCTCGCCGCCCGCGCCGCCGCCGCGCGGTCGGACGCCCCGCCGTACTGGGCGACGCTGCACCGGATCAAGGCTCCGACGCTGATCACCTGGGGCCGCGACGACCGGGTCAGCCCACTCGACATGGCGTTGGTGCCGATGCGGGCCATCCCCGGCGCCGAGCTGCACGTCTTCCCGGACTGCGGGCACTGGGTGATGATCGAGCAGCGGGCGGCCTGGGAGAGCGCCGTGCTGGCCTTCCTGACCCGCGAGGAGGTCTCGTGAACGAGCGGAGCGAGCCGGCCGTGAGCGGGCGGGAGTGGGACGCCGAGTTCGACCTCGTCATCGTCGGCAGCGGGGGCGGCGGCATGACGGCCGCGCTCACCGCGGCCGCCGAGGGGCTGGAGCCCCTGATCGTCGAGAAGGGCTCGCGGTACGGCGGCAGCACCGCGATCTCCGGCGGCGGCGTCTGGATCCCCGGCAACCCCGTGCTGCGCGCCGAGGGCCAGCACGACGACCGCGAGGCCGTCCGCCGCTACCTCGACGCGCTCACCGCCGGGAGGGTGCCCGCCGCGCGGCTCGACGCCTACGTCGACCACGGCCCGGCCGCGATGGAGCTGCTCGGCCGGAGCAGGTGGATGCGCTTCTCCTGGACCAAGGGGTACGCCGACTACCATCCCGAGCTGGAGGGCGGCCGCGCGCTGGGCCGGTCCATCGAGGCGCTGCCGTTCGACACCCGCAGGCTGGGGCCGGACGAGAGGCACCAGCGCCCCAACAGCCTGAAGGGCCCGCTGGGCCTGTGGATCACCGCGAAGGACTACCACGACCTGGCGATGGCCAAGCGCACCTGGCGCGGGCGCCGCGCCACGCTCGTGGCCGCCTGGCGGGTCGCCTCCAACCTGGTGCGCCGCCGCCACATGGCGACCGGCGGGCGCGCGCTCGTCGCGCGGCTGCGCATGGCGCTGAAGGACGCGGGGGTCCCGCTCTGGCTGAAGACGTCCATGACCGACCTCGTCGTCGACGGGCGCGGCGCCGTCACCGGCGTCGTCGTCGAGCGCGAGGGCCGCACCCTGCGGCTGCGCGGCCGGTACGGCGTGCTGCTGGCCACCGGCGGCTTCGACCACAACCCCGAACTGCGCGCGAAGTACCTGCCGGAGGGCGGTCAGGCCGACTTCAGCATGGGGGCCCGGGAGAACACCGGCGACGGCATCCTGGCGGGGGAGCGGGCCGGCGCCGCGCTCGACCTGATGGACGACGCCTGGTGGATGCCGGCGGTCCGGCACCCCGCGGGCGCGGCCATCCCGCTGGTCTCCGAACGCTGCATCCCGCGGTCGATCATCGTCTCGGCGGACGGGCGGAGGTTCGCCAACGAGTCCGCGCCGTATGTGAACTTCGTCCACGAGCAGTTGGCGGGCGGGCACGTCCCGGCGTGGTTCGTGATGGACGCCAGGGCCCGTGCCCGCTACCCGTTCGCGCAGATCCTGCCCGGCGCGCCGATCCCGCAGGCGTTCTACGACGCGGGCGTGGTGCACCGGGCCGACACGGTCGCCGAGCTGGCCAAGCGGATCGGCGTGCCCCCGGACACCCTGGCCGAGACCGTCGAGCGCTTCAACGGCTTCGCCCGCGCCGGCCGGGACGCCGACTTCGGGCGGGGGGAGAGCGCCCACGACCGCTACTACGGCGACCCCACGCTGAAGAACCCGAACCTCGACGTGATCGACCGCCCGCCGTACTACGCGGTCCGCATCGAGGCCGGCGACCTCGGCACCAAGGGCGGCCTGGTCTGCGACGAGCACAGCCGGGTGCTGCGCGCGGACGGGTCGGTGATCGAGGGCCTGTACGCCACCGGCAACGCCTCGGCCTCGGTGATGGGAAACGAGTACGCCGGTCCCGGCGCCACGATCGGTCCCTCGATCGTCTTCGGGTACATCGCGGCCCGGCACGCCGCGCGGCGGGCCCGCTGAGGCCCCGGAGGGGAGACGAGCATGGCGCAGCCCGGACCGCTCAGGATGCGCGTCGTCGAGGTCGTGCGCGAGACCGCGGACGCGCACTCGCTGGTGCTCGAACCCGCCGACGGCGACCGCGGCCGGTTCGGCTACCGGCCCGGGCAGTTCCTCACGATCCGGATCCCCGGCGGCCGAGAGGGGGGCACGGCACGCTGCTACTCGCTGTCCAGTTCCCCGGCCTGCGACGAGAAGCTCAAGGTGACCGTCAAGCGGATCCCCGGCGGTCACGGGTCGAACTGGATCTGCGACCACGTCACCGAGGGCGACGTCCTGGAGGTGCTGCGGCCCTCCGGCGCCTTCACCCCCCGCACGCTCGACGGCGACTTCCTGCTGCTGGCGGCCGGGAGCGGCATCACGCCGGTCATGTCGATCCTCAAGTCCTGCCTGCACGCCGGGACCGGATCGGCCGTCCTCGTCTACGCCAACCGGGACGAGAACTCGGTGATCTTCCGGGACGAACTGGCCGCGCTGGCCCGGGAGCACGCCGACCGGCTGGCCGTGCTGCACTGGCTGGAATCGGTGCAGGGCCTGCCCACCGCGACGGGGCTGGCGGCGGTGGCCGGGCCGTACGCCGGGCGGGAGGCGTTCGTCTGCGGCCCCGGGCCGTTCATGGACCTCGCGGTCGCGGCCCTCACCGGCCTCGGCGTGCCGCCCGAGCGGGTGCGCACCGAGCGCTTCACCTCACTGGCCACCGATCCGTTCGACGTCCGGCCCGCCTCCGCCCCCGGAGCCGGAGTCGGGGTCGGGGTCGAGGCCGGGGCCGGAGTCGGGGTCGGGGTCGGGGTCGAGGTCGAGGTCGAGGTCGAGGTCGAGGTCGAGGTCGAGCTGGACGGCGAGACGCGGACCGTGGCCTGGCCTCGCGGAGAGCGCCTGCTCGACGTGCTCCTCGACGCGGGGCTGGACGCGCCGTACTCCTGCCGTGAGGGGTCCTGCAGCGCGTGCGCCTGCGTGCTCGTCGAAGGCGAGGTCGTGATGGAGCGCAACCAGGTCCTCGACGACCGCGACCTGGCCGACGGCCTCATCCTCGCCTGCCAGGCGGTCCCGGTCAGCGAGCGGCTCAGGATCACCTACGACGCCTGACCGGCCGGGGCGCCCCGGTGCCCTCCCACTGAGCGGGAGGGCACCGCCGCGGGCGGCGCGGCGCTGGGACTGTTGACCCCGGACGGGAGGGACCGGGACGGGAGCGCCCCGCGGCCCGGGGCGCCGCCGGTCCGGGCGCGGTGCGAACCCCGACGCCAGGAGGCTGCGATGCTGGATCCGGCGGAACGCGCGTCCGCGGCCGCGCTGCTGCGGGCGGCGGAGCGGGACCGGGCGCCGATCGAGCCGCTGACCGCCGCCTTCCCCGGCATCGACGTCGTCGACGCCTACGAGATCCAGCTGCTCAACATCCGCCGCAGGCTCGCCGGCGGCGCCCGGGTGCGCGGGCACAAGGTGGGCCTGTCGTCCGAGGTCATGCAGCGGATGATGGGAGTCGGCGAACCCGACTACGGCCACCTGCTCGACGACATGGTGCTCGCCGAGGACGCCCCGATCCCGGCGGGGGCGTACTGCCACCCGCGCGTCGAGGTCGAGATCGGCTACGTGCTCGGCGCGAGCCTGCCCGGCGCGGGCTGCACCGAGGCCGACGTGCTCGCCGCCACCGAGTACATCGTGCCGAGCATCGAGCTGATCGACAGCCGCATCAGGGACTGGCGGATCGGCCTGGCCGACACGGTCGCCGACAACGCCTCCTCGGCGGGCGTCGTCCTGGGCGCGGCCCGCATGCGCCCCGGCGAGCTGGACCCGGCCGGGATCGAGGCCGTGCTGTACCGCGGGGGCGCCGAGGTCGCGCGCGGCGACACCTCGGCCGTCCTGGGGAACCCCACCACCGCCGTGGCCTGGCTGGCCGGGAAGGTCGCCTCCTTCGGGGTGAAGCTCGAAGCCGGGCACCTGATCCTGCCCGGCTCCTGCACCCGGGCCGTGGACGTGCGCCCCGGCGACGTCTTCCGCGCCGAGTTCGCCGGGCTCGGCTCCGTGACCGCCCGATTCGAATGAGGGGACGAGACCTTGAGCAAGGCGACCGCCGCGATCGTCGGATCGGGGAACATCGGGACCGACCTGATGTACAAGCTGCTCCGCTCCGAGTCGATCGAGCCCCGCTGGATGATCGGAGTCGACCCCGGGAGCCCGGGCCTGAAACGGGCCGCCGCCGAAGGGTTGGACGCCTGCGCCGAGGGCGTCGACCGGCTGCTGTCCGGGCGGGAGCGGCCCGACCTCGTCTTCGAGGCCACCTCCGCCCGGGTGCACCGGGAGAACGCCCCCCGCTACGAGGCGCTCGGCATCCAGGCCGTGGACCTGACCCCCGCCGCGCTGGGCCCCGCGGTCGTGCCCGCGGTCAACCTCGGCGCCCACCTGGACGCGCCCAACGTCAGCCTGATCACCTGCGGGGGGCAGGCCACCGTCCCGATCGTGCACGCCGTCTCCCGGGTCACCGAGGTGGCCTACGCCGAGATCGTCGCCAGCGTCGCCTCCCCGTCGGCCGGCCCGGGGACGCGGGCGAACATCGACGAGTTCACGATCACCACCCGCCACGGCATCGAGCGGGTCGGCGGCGCGCGCGCGGCAAGGCGATCATCATCCTCAACCCCGCCGAGCCACCGATGATCATGCAGGACACGGTGTTCTGCGCGATCCCCGCCGACGCCGACCGCGAGGCGATCGCCGCCTCGATCAAGGAGGTCACCGCCGAGGTGGCGTCCTACGTGCCCGGCTACCGGCTGCGCGCCGCGCCCCAGTTCGACGATCCCGCGCCGGTGAGCGGCGGGCTCGCCCGGGTCGCGGTCTTCCTCGAGGTCGAGGGCGCGGGCGACTACCTCCCGCCGTACTCCGGAAACCTCGACATCATGACCGCCGCCGCCACCCGGGTCGGCGAGGGCTTCGCACGGCGCATCCTCGCCCGGCGGGCCCCCGCCTGAGCCGCCGCTCCCACCCGAGCCCGAGAGCCCGCGCGACCCCGGAGCCCGCGCGACCCCGGAGCCCGCGAGTCCCCGGAGCCCGCGAGCCCCCGTCCGAGTCAAGGAGACCCGTCCATGCCCTACAGCGCCGACCTCGACGTCCGCGTCACCGACTCGTCGCTGCGCGACGGCTCGCACGCCAAACAGCACCGGTTCACCGTCGAGGACGTCCGCTCCGTCGTCGGGGCCCTCGACGCCGCCGGGGTGCCGGTCATCGAGGTCTCCCACGGCGACGGCCTCGGCGGCTCGTCGTTCAACTACGGCTTCAGCCGCACCCCCGAGCAGGAGCTGATCAGGGCCGCCGTCGAGACCGCGCGCCGGGCGAGGATCGCCTTCCTGATGCTGCCCGGCCTCGGCGTCCTGGACGACATCCGCGAGGCCGCCGGGAACGGCGCCGCCGTCTGCCGGATCGCCACGCACTGCACCGAGGCCGACATCTCCGTCCAGCACTTCGGCCTGGCCCGGGACCTGGGCCTGGAGACGGTCGGCTTCCTGATGATGGCGCACAGCCGCCCGCCGGAGGTCCTCGCGAAGCAGGCGCGGATCATGGCCGACGCCGGCTGCCAGTGCGTGTACGTCGTCGACTCCGCCGGCGCGCTGATCCTGGAGCAGACCGGCGACCGGGTCGCCGCCCTGGTGGCCGAGCTCGGCTCCGACGCCCAGGTCGGCTTCCACGGCCACGAGAACCTCGGGCTCGGCGTCGCCAACTCCGTCATCGCCGTCCGGGCCGGAGCCCTCCAGATCGACGGCTCGACGCGCCGCTTCGGCGCCGGGGCGGGCAACACCCCCGTCGAGGCGTTCGCCGCGGTCGCCGAGAAGCTGGGCATCCGGACCGGCATCGACGTCCCGAAGATCATCGATGCCGCGGAGGACGCCGTCCGCCCGGTCATGGACGGCGAGTGCCTGCTCGACCGGCTCTCGCTCACCATGGGCTACGCCGGGGTCTACTCCAGCTTCCTCAAACACGCCGACCGGCAGGCCGCCAGGTACGGGGTCTCCGGCACCGAGATCCTCCTGGAGGCGGGGCGCCGCAACCTCGTCGGCGGCCAGGAGGACCAGCTCATCGAGATCGCCGTCGCCCTCGCGGAGAAGTGAGGACCGCCATGACCAACCACGTGCTCGACGCAATCACGGAACGCGCCGAGGAGATCGCCGCGCTCGGCGTCGCAGGCGAGGCCCTCGGCAGGCTGGACGACCAGGCGGCCAAGGCGCTGCGGGACGCCGGCGTGATCCGCATGCTCCAGCCGGCCGCGTACGGCGGCTTCGAGTCCCACCCCAGGGAGTTCGCCGAGACCGTGATGGGCGTCGCCGCGCTCGACGGCTCGACCGGCTGGGTGGCGGGGATCGTCGGGGTGCACCCGTGGGAGATGGCCTTCGCCGACCCCCGGGTGCAGCAGGAGGTCTGGGGGGAGGACCAGGACACCTGGATCGCCTCGCCGTACGCGCCGATGGGCGTCGCCCGCCCGGTCGACGGCGGCTACGTGCTCACGGGCCGCTGGCAGTTCTCCTCCGGCACCGACCACTGCGACTGGATCTTCCTGGGCGGGCTGCTCGGCGACGCCGGGGGCAGGCCGGTCCAGCCGCCCGTCTCGCTCCACCTGATCCTGCCGCGCGCGGACTACGAGATCGTGCAGGACTCCTGGGACGTGGTCGGGTTGCGCGGCACCGGCAGCAAGGACGTCGTCGTCTCCGGCGCGTTCGTCCCGGACTACCGGGTCATCCCGTTCGCCAAGGTCATCGACGGGAGCGCGCCGAGGGAGGCGGGGCTGACCAGCCCGACCTACCACGTCCCGTTCTCCTGCGCCTTCCCGCTCGGCATCACCGCCGCCGTCGTCGGCATCGCCGAAGGCGCCCTCGCCCACCACCTCGCCTACCAGCGGGGACGGGTGCAGATCACCGGCACGAAGGTCCGGGACGACCCGTACGTGCTCTACGCGGTCAGCGAGGCGGCCGGGGAGATCGCGGCCTCCCGGTGCGCGCTGCTCGACAACGTGTCGCGGATGTACGACGCCGTCGCCGCCGGGCGGGAGGTCTCCTTCGCCGAGCGCGCGGCCGGTCGGCGGATCCAGGTCCAGGCGGCCTGGCGCGCCGTACGCGCGGTCGACGAGATCATGGCCCGCTCCGGGGGCAACGCGATGCGCGCGGACAACCCGGTCCAGCGCTTCTGGCGCGACGCGCACATGGGCCTGGCCCACGCCATCCACGTGCCCGGCGCGGTCTTCCACGCCGCCGCCCTCACCGACCTGGGCATCGAGCCCCCGCCGGGCCCGCTGCGCTCGATGATCTAGTGCCGGATCTAGTACCGCCGACGAACGAACTCGGAGTGATGAGATGACGCAGATCCGCGGGCTAGGCTACCTGAAGGTCCAGACGCGCGACGTGGGACGCTGGCGCGAGCTGGCGATCGACGCCCTCGGTTTCGCCGAGGGCGGCGGGCCGGACCCGGACGGCCTCTACCTGCGCATGGACGAACGCCGGTCGCGGCTGATCGTGCTGCCCGGCGAGACCGACCGGGTGCTGGCCGTCGGCTGGGAGGTCCGCGACCAGTTCGCCCTGGCCGCGGTCGGCCGCGCGGTCGAGGCGTCGGGCACGGCGGTCAAGGTGCTCTCGGCGCGGGAGTCGGCCGAGCGCGACGCCGAGCAGGTGATCGCGTTCGACGACCCGGCGGGCACCCCGGTCGAGGTCTTCTTCGGCCCCGTCCTCGACCACGCCCCGGTGCTCACCGGGATGGGCCAGCGGTTCGTCACCGGCGAGCAGGGCATGGGCCACGTGGTCATCCCCTCCACCCGCGTGGACGAGACGGTCTCCTTCTACGCCGAGGTGCTCGGCTTCCTGCCGCGCGGCGCAATGCGGGTCGGCGGGGGGAAGGGGCCGCGGGTGCGCTTCATGGGCGTCAACCGGCGCCACCACAGCCTCGCGGTCTGCCCCGCCCCGCACGGGGAGGAACCGGGCCTGGTGCACCTCATGGTCGAGGTCGACGGCCTCGACGCCGTGGGACGGGCGCTGGACAACGTCAACCGGCTCGGCTTCTCCGTCTCCTCCACCCTGGGCAGGCACACCAACGACAAGATGATCTCCTTCTACGTACGCGCGCCGGGCGGCTGGGACATCGAGTACGGCACCGACGGCATGCTCGTCGACGAGACGCACTACACCGCCGAGGAGATCACCGCGGACAGCTACTGGGGCCACGACTGGTCCGGCTCCGAGCCGCTGGCGGCCTTCACCCCGCGCGCATGAGCGCCGTGCCGCCGGTGGAACCGGTCCGCGCCGACTCCGTCGGCGCCTGGGACCACGAGTGCGACGTGCTCGTCGTCGGCTTCGGCTGCGCGGGCGCCGCCGCGGCGTACGAGGCCGCCATCGCCGGGGCCCGGGTCACCGTGCTGGAGCGCGCCGGCGGCCCCGGCGGCTCCTCGGCGCTGTCCGGCGGCGAGATCTACCTCGGTGGCGGTACGGCGCTGCAGAAGGCCTGCGGCTTCGACGACACCCCCGGCGACATGTTCGCCTACCTGGCCGCGGCGCTCGGCCCGCACGCCGACACCGAGAAGATCCGGTTGTACTGCGAAGGCAGCGTCGAGCACTTCCAGTGGCTGTGCGAGCGCGGGGTCACCTTCAACGAGGGGCTGTTCGACGCGCCGAGCTGGGTGCCGCCGACGGCGGACGGGCTGATGTGGCTGGGGGAGAACGCCTGGCCGTACAGCACGCTCGCCCGGCCCGCCCCGCGCGGGCACCGGCCCGCGACCGAGTCGTTCGGCGGCTGGCTCCTCATGGAGAAGCTGGTCGCGGCCGCCCGGGAGGCCGGGGCCGCCGACCACGCCGACACCCTGGCCACCAACCTCGTCGTCGGCGAGGACGGCCGGGTCGCGGGCGTGCTGGCCCGCCGGTACGGCGAGCGGGCGGCCTACCGCGCGCGCCGGGCGGTGGTGTTCACCACCGGCGGCTTCGTCGACTCCGAGGAGATGCTCGCCCTGCACGCCCCGGTGCTGCTGGGGCACGGCAAGGTCAGCGACGGCCTCGACGACGGCGGCGGCATCCGGATGGCGGCGGCGCTCGGCGCCGCCACCCGCCGCATGTCCGCCGTACAGATCGCGCTGACCGCCCTGCCCGCGCTGGCCGTGCGCGGTCTGCTGGTCAACGGGCTGGGGCAGCGCTTCGTCAACGAGGACGTCTATCCGGGCGTGTTCAGCGCCGCCGCCGTGCTGCACCAGCCGGGGCCGTACTGGGTGGTCGTCGATGAGGAGGGCTACGAGGACGTCCCCCGGCGGGACCTGTGGGGCGTGCGCCCGGCGTTCGCCGCCGAGACGCTCGCGGAGCTGGAGGAGGCGCTCGGCGTGCCCGCCGGGGCGCTGGAGATGGCGGTCGGCGTCTACAACCGGCACGCGGAGCGGGGCGAGGACCCCTACTTCCACAAGGACCGCAGGTGGCTCCGGCCGCTCCGGCCGCCCTTCGCGGCGATCGACCCGCGCCTGGGGTTCGGCGCGGGCGACCGGAGGGACACGGGCGTGGCCGGGTTCACCCTGGGCGGGCTGCACACCACCCCCGACGGGGCGGTGCTGGACCAGTCCGGGCGGCCGATCCCGGGCCTGTACGCGGCGGGCCGGGCCAGCTCCGGCCTGCACGGCGACGGCTACGTCAGCGGGACGTCACTGGGCGACGGCACGTTCTTCGGCCGCCGCGCCGGCCGCGCGGCGGCCGAAGAAAACCGGTGAGAAATCGCGGATGTGCCAGGATTTCAGCTGTCCTTGATTGTGCTTTTCTGGCAGCAGTATTTCGAGTGATGAGAAAAGAATCGTTCCAACGATAATTGTGGCGCATGGCACATCGCGGTTCTTTGGTGAACGGCGCACGGATCGACCGGCTGTGTGATCAAGGGTTTTGCGTCCGCATCCTTACCAGCGCCGGAGTTCGTGTCCAAGTCACCGCCGTGGCCAGATGGACGGCCGGCGAGCAGCGGACCCGAAACCTTACCGTGGGAGATCTCCACACATATCATGTGGAGGTCGGTGAGGTGGATGTCCTCGTTCACAACGCTGGCTGTTGGTCGACAATCTACGAGAAGGCCAGTGATCTCGCTGCGAAGTACAAGGAGGGACAGTCGACTCGAGACCCGGCATCGCAGTGGTATCACGAAGAGCTCTTGAAAGTGATCAACGATGCCGCGGATGGAGACGGAATTGTCATCTCGTGTAATGGGAAAATTCTTGAAGGTCATCACCGTGGGGACGAACTCCTGCGAAGAATTAGAGATGGGCGTATCGACCCGAATAAGAGAATGCGTATCGACGTCTACGGTGGGGAATGGTGTTCTGGTGTCCATGATTCATTCGACTGACCTTGACTTTCGTGTGTGTCAGATCGATTTCGATACACTGCTCGAGATCCAATTGGAGGCGGAGGGGCGAGGCTGGGCGACTCGGTGGACCTCGGTGGAGGCACTTCGCGGCCAGGTCAAGGAAGAGGTCGTATTCCTTCAATCGCTGATGCGTGAGGAGCGAGAAGGGGTTATTCGAGCCTATCGATGCCTCTTGATCTTCTCGATCGTGGATGGCGAGGATGCTGGTGGAATCGCCACAATCGATATTGATCCGAGGAGATTTGCGTCGCTGGAGCGGCTCGATCGAGACCCGGATGTTCGGAAGGTGATCGTTCGGATGTTCTCGCTTGCGCTAGGTGGGATTTCAATGGTTTCAAAGAAATAGCAGGGAGATCCTATGGGGTATGGAGCGAGGGCGTGGATGAAGAAGTGCTCGGCAAGCCGGCACAGAAGACCGCTGGAAAGTTGGGCAAGTACCAGAATGGTCAAGGAGCTATAATCCACTATGTGGATGCAGGTAGGGTCATTGGTCGCTCGAAACGAAGGGGTGGTCATTTGAGCACCAGGTATGCGGTAATTCGGGATAAGCAGGGGCGTGTGATCGCCATGTATCCGGTGTAATCCATGGCAAGCATAAAGATGCAGCTGTTCAGTGAGTTCCGTAAGCCCCTGTCAGATGAGGTTGTTGTTCCACTTGAGATCCTTGTATCGACTTCCGTAGATAGGGATATGTGTCCTTTGATTGCGCATATAGATGCGTATGGCGACACGATGTTCAATCGCCTTCAAATGGAGTCGGTCGTATCGGAAGTGGAAACTCTAATGAATTCTCGCCATCCTTTTTCTGTGGGGGAGATGTCATTTCTCGATTCGCTCAGGAGGATTTGTGTCATGGGAAATGAAGGCACTCACCGATATTTATGGATAAAGGGGATGTGATTAGGATCGAGTTCGGATGCGGTTCTCTCCGGTGCACTCCTTGTCAGGGTTTCGGTATAGTGAGGTGATCTCAGTGACTTTCATTTGAGATAGCCGTGTTCGTAATGGGCGAGAACGAGCCGGATCTGGTGATGTCACCGATTTTGCTGGGGATGGCGGTGATGTGCTGCCGGTCCGCCAGGCCTTGTGTCAGACGTAGGCCGATTTTTCGCTGACCCGCAGGATCCGGGACGTGCGGGTTCGGACAGGCTAGGGCGGCGCACCGGTCGTAGAAGCGGAACAACCGCTCGGCGAGGACATGCCGTTGGGGCCGCTGCCCGCGGGCCCCTGCAGCCAGCCGATGACGATTCGGTATCGACCTTGGTGACTGCCGCGCCTTCCAGGCCCAGCAGCCGAGTCGTATCGTTGACCACGCTCGCGGCTCTTCTGTTGTGAGATCTTGCTTCGACAACAGGAATGATCAACGAGAGCCGCGAGCTCCCAAGCACTCACCCCATCAGGGGCACGCTCCGGCGCTCAACCCCGGTTAAGCTCGAAGAGCCCGCATGGCGGAACCGCGCCGCCTGGATCGCGCGGAGTCGCTCAGGGCAGCCGGATTCCCCTGATGATCCTCCCGAGTTCGGGGACGAGCGGCCGGCTGGCCATCACGGTGACCACGGTCCCCTTCCGCTCGACCCAGCCGACGTACCGCCCGTGGCCGAGCGCGCCGTCGCCCTTCTGGGTGAGGACCGTGCGGCCACCGATCTTCGCGGTCTTCGGATCACCCGAGAACGTGCCGAGGTGGAACGGGGCGTCTCTCAGCTGTGAGAGTTTGCGGGCGTCCGGCCAGCAGACCACTCGCACCCACAGGGACCTGTGCTTCCGGTCCACCTCGTCACGGGTGTCCGTCCACTGGTAGCCGTACTCGCTCAGACCGTCGTGCCGGTCGACGACGATCCGGCCCAGGGAGAAACCCTTCGGGATGTGGGTGACGAGGACTCCGCCGATGGCGGTGGCGCCCCTCGGTGGCCGCTCGGACCTGCCCGCCCGGGACCGTTCGGCTTCCGCCTTGGCTGGGGTGGGCAACCGGCGTCACCGACCGTGACCGCGTGCGCGGGTGGCATGATCAGTGTCCCGGCCGACACGAGGGAGAGCACGGACAGAGCGAGTACCTGCTGAGTTCTTGTCACATTCGGTTGGATGCCCCTGCGGTGGCAGAGGTTCGCGCTCACAGGCGAGCGGGGCGGGCGGTTTCCCCGGTCCGCTCACCCGCGGGGGATCACCCGTCCCCGGGGTCGTCCGGCACGGGGAGTTCCCCGTCCAGCGCCGCCCGGACGATCGACTCGCGCAGCGCCTCGCAGGCGGGGAACAGGCCCCCGTTCGGGCCGTCGCCCGGGACGGAGGCCTGCCGTTCCAGGCAGGTCTCCACGGCCTCGGCACTCCACTGGATGCTGGTCTGCTGCCAGCTGGCCTTGCGCGCCCGCACCGCCGCGCCGCACGTCCGGCAGCGCACCGGGCGCATCGGCGGGCCGTCCAGCAGCCGTTCGTCCTGGTGGATCGTCATGCGGTCCCGCCCCGGGCGGCGGCCCTGCGGGCGAGGTTCTCCTCGACCTCCTTCTTCCACGCCTCGACCGGCCGGGTGGTGTCCAGCTCGAACTCGAAGCGCTCCACCATCTCCGGCGCGACGTCGGCGGCGTCCACGTAGAACTGCTCGTACCAGCGGCGCAGCTGGTAGACGGGCCCGTCCTCCTCGCACAGCAGCGGGTTGTCGACACGGGCCTTGTTCTTCCAGATCTCGACGTCCTGCTCGAAGCCCTTGAGGATGAAGTCGCCCAGCCGTACGGCCATCTCGTCGGCCCCGGCGCCGCCCAGCCGCTCGTTGCGCTGCACGATGATGCCGGACTGCAGCACGAAGGAGTCCGCGTCGACGGGGTAGTGGCAGTTGATCAGGACGCAGTCGATGTCCATGCCCTCGTAGTGGTAGGTCAGATCGTCGATCATGAAGGACGGCCCGTGGTAGGCCGCCACGGAGGTGTTGCCGAGCATCCCCGGCCGACCCTCCTTGGCGGGCGGCCGGGCGTCCGGGCGGCTCAGGCCCTTCATGATCTGGGTGGCGACATGGCCTTCGAAGACGTTCTTGAAGTACGTCGGGAACGAGTAGTGCACGTAGAAGAAGTGCGCCATGTCGACCACGTTGTCCATGACCTCGCGGCAGTTCGCGGCGACGAGGGTCTCGTGCCAGACCCAGTCGGTCCAGTCCTCGCGCGTCGCGCCCTCGATGCGGGGGATCGTGACGCCGGGCGGCGGCGGGTTGCCCTCGGGGTCGTTCCAGACGAACAGCATGCCGTCCTGGTCCAGCGTGGTCCAGGCCGAGGTGCGGGCGCGCAGCGGGACCCGGCGGGCGTAGGGGATCTTCTTGCAGCGGCCGTCGCCGCCCCAGCGCCAGTCGTGGAACGGGCAGGCGATCTCATCGCCCTTGACCGTGCCGCGGGACAGGTCCCCGCCCATGTGCCTGCAGTAGGCGTCGAGCACGTTGAGCCGGCCGTCGCCGCTCCGGAAGACCACGAGCTTGGCGCCGAAGGCGTCGACGGTGTGCGGCCGGCCGTCCTTGAACCGCTCGGACAGGCCCAGGCAGTGCCAGCCCCGGGCGAAGCGTGCGGGTACGGCGCCGGCCTCGATGGCGCGGACCCCGTCCCGATCGGTCTCGGCTGCAGTCACGCTGAACCCATCCCTCCAGGCGCACGCTCTTCCCGGCTTCCCGGCTTCCCGGCTTCCCGGCTTCCCGGCTTCCCGGCTTCCCGGCTTCCCGCGCTCGCGGGCCGCCGAATCCCCGGACCATCCGCGAAACGGTAGGCCGGGGCGGCGCCGTACGGGCCGGGAGTCCCGGTGGCCGGGACGGCCGCACCGGGCCCGCCGCCGCCCGGCGCACCATCGTGGTCTGCACCTGACGGCACGAGCGGACACGAGCGGACACGGAGATGGAGAGCGCAGACCATGAGCGACGAGGTCCTGGAGCCGGTGCGCGCGCTGCTGCCGGGCATCGCCGGGCGGGCCCGGTCCGCCGACGAGAACCGGTGGATCCCACAGGAGACGGTCGCCGAGCTCGCCGCGGCCGGGGTCTTCCGGATGCTGCAGCCCAAGCGGTACGGCGGCGCCGAGAGCGACCCGGCGGGGTTCTTCGAGGTGATCCGGGAGATCTCCGGCGCGTGCGGCTCCACCGGCTGGGTCGCCTCCCTGCTCGGCGTGCACCAGTGGCAGGCCGGCATGTTCGCCGAGGCCGCGCAGGACGAGGTCTGGGGCGGGAGCCCGGACGCTCTGATCTCCTCGTCGTACGCGCCGATGGGACGGCTCACCCCGGTGGAGGGCGGCTACGAGATGTCCGGCCGGTGGAGCTTCTCCTCCGGCTGCGACCACGCGTCCTGGGCCGTGCTGGGCGCGACGGTGGTCGGCGCGGAGGGCAGGCCGGTCGACTTCATGAGCGTGCTGGTGCCCCGCGCCGACTACGCGGTCCACGACGTCTGGGACGTGATCGGCCTGCGCGGCACCGGGAGCAACGACCTCACCGTCGAGCGGGCCTTCGTCCCCGCGCACCGCGTGATGCGCAACTACGAGCAGGCCCAGCTGCGCGGTCCCGGCCAGAAGGTCAACACCGGTCCGCTGTACCGCATGCCGTTCGCGACGCTGTTCACCTCCGCGATCACCGCGCCGGTGATCGGCGCGGTGGCGGGCTGCTACGACGCCTACCTCGCCGCGATGCGCGACCGGGTACGGCTCAGCCTCGGCGGCGGCCGGTTCGCCGAGGACCGGTTCGCCCAGGTGGCCGTCGCGCGGGCCGCCTCGGAGATCGACGCGGCGATCCTGCAGACGGACCGCAACGTGCGCGAGGTGTACCGGCACGCGGTCCGGGGCGACGCGATCCCGATGGAGCTGCGGCTGCGCGCCCGCAGGGACCAGGTCCGCGGGACCGAGCGGGCGGTGGAGGCGATCGACCTGCTGTTCAAGACGGCCGGGGGGAACTCGCTCCGGCGCGGCAACCCCATTGAGCGCGCCTGGCGCGACGCCCACGCCGGCAGCGTGCACGTGGCCAACGACGTCGAGCGGGCCCTGGCGATGTACGGCAGGAGCGCCTTCGGCCTGACCGTCGAGGACGACCTCATCTGAGCGGTCCGGCGTGCGGGTCCCGTCCGAGCGGCCCGGTACGCGCCGGAAGCGGGGCCGGGGACGTCCCGCTGACCGGTATCCGGGCTTGGCGGCCCCGCGCCGGGCCGTGTGTATTGTCTATCCGGCATCGCAGACGACCGGGGGAGAACGTGCCGAGGATCGCCGAAGCCAGGCCGCCCGCCGAGCCCAGTTCGCCCGAGCAGCGCGCCCGGCACCTGCGCATCCTCCGCGCGGCCGCGCACCTCGGGGCGGAGAAGGGCCTGGAGCGCGTGCAGATGCACGAGGTGGCGAAGGCCGCGGGCGTGGCGATCGGCACGCTGTACCGGTACTTCCCCTCCAAGACCCACCTGTTCACCGCCGTCATGGCCGAGCAGATCGACCGGTTCGGCGAGAGCCTCCCGGAGCCCGCGCCCGGTACGAGCCCCGAGGATGCGGTCGGCGACGTGCTGGTGAGCGCCAGCCGGCAGCTGCTGCGCACGCCCGCCCTGGCGACCGCGATGCTCCAGTCGGCGAACGCGGCCAACGCCGCCGCGGTCGCCGACGCCGCCCGGATCGACGACACCTTCCACGGCATCGTCCTGCGGGTCCTCGGCATCGACGACCCCACCGTCCGGGACGTCACCCTCGTCCGCCTCCTGCTGCAGTGCTGGTACGGCGTGCTGCAGTCCAGCCTCAACGGGCGGCTCCCCGCCGCCGGCACCGAGAGCGACATCCGGCTCGCCTGCCGGCTCCTGCTGGCCCCGCGCTCGAACGCCCCGCGGGGCTGAGGAGGAACCGGCGGCGGGGAACGCGCTGAGCGATCCCTTCGGGTTCGGTCCGGTGGATGGGTGCTGCGCGGTTACCGGCGCCGGGCCGCAGTGGGGAGACGTGCGGGCCGCGGGCCTCACCGTACTTCCTGCCGCCTTGCGTATTCGCGGTGCCGGAGGACGACTTTGAGCAGTTCTTCGAGCACGACGAGACTCGCCGCGAGCCCGATGCACGTCCCCCACTGGGCGACGCTCAGACCGGTGGTGCCGAAGATGCGCTGCAGCAGTCCGATCTCGGTCACCGCGATGACCAGGACCAGGGCGAGAGCGTACCGGCGCAACTGGGTCGGACCCGGTACGGCCGCGCGGGAGAAGACCGTGTTCAGCTGGTCGCGGGCCAGCAGCCCGGCCGCGACGTGGAAGAGCGAGAGCGTGGTCAGGAGCATGGTGGGGGCCACCGGGGAACCGGGGCCGCCGGCGCCGATCTGGTAGGCGGCCAGCGACCCGGCCGTCATCACCGCCCCCTGGAGGCACAGCCTGACCCAGTTCGCCCGGGACAGCACCGGCGCGCCGACCGGCCGGGGGGCCCGGTTCATCAGACCGCGTGTCGGCTCGTCGAATCCCAGGGCGATCGCGACCGGGATGTCCACGACCATGTTCACCCACAGGATCTGCAGCGGGGTGAGCGGGATGCCGCCGGCGATCCCGAGCACGGCGGCCGCGATGAAGATCGCGATGTAGGCGACCAGGGTCGCCATCTGGAAGCGCAGATACTTCAGCAGATTGTCGTAGAGCGCACGCCCGTACTCCACGGCGCCGACGATCGTGGCGAAGTTGTCGTCCGTGAGGATCATCACGGCGGCTTCCTTCGACACCTCGGTGCCGGTGATCCCCATCGCCACACCGATGTCCGCCGCCTTCAGGGCGGGGGCGTCGTTCACCCCGTCGCCCGTCATGGCCACCACGTTGCCGGTCTGCTTGAGCAGCCGGACCAGGCGCAGCTTGTCCTCCGGGGCCACCCGCGCGATGACCCCGATCTCCTTCAGCTGCCCGCGCAGTTCGTCATCGGTCAGCGACGCGAACTCCGCCCCGGTGATCGCCCGGCCGGGGATGCCGAGTTCGGCGGCGATGGAGCCCGCGGTCGTCACATGGTCACCGGTGATCATCCGTACCCGGATGCCGGCCTCCCTGCACTCGGCGATCGCGGCCCTGGCCTCCGGCCGCGGGGGGTCGACGATCCCGACCATCGCGAGCAGCGTCAGGTCCCGCACCAGGCCGATGAGGTCGCCGCCCGGGTCGAACGCGGCCGGGTCGAGGTCGCGCTGGGCCACCACCATGACCCGCTCGCCCGCCCTGGCCATGCGGTCGTTCGCCTCCAGCGCGAGTGAGCGGTTCCCATCCGTCACCGGCACCAGTGATCCGTCCGGGGCGCGGTAGGAGGTCCCGCGGGCGATGAGCACGTCGGGAGCGCCCTTGACGTAGCACCGGACGACCGGTTCCCCGTTCGCGCCGGTCATCTCGTGGAACGTCGCCATGAACTTGTAGGCCGCGTCGAACGGCACCTCGCCGACGCGCGGGTAGGCGCCGCGCGTGCCCGCGACGTCGAGGCCGCCCTTGGCGGCCAGCACGATCAGTGCGCCCTCCGTCGGGTCCCCCACCAGGTTCTCCCCGTCCAGTACGGCGTCCGCGCACAGGACCATCGGCAGCAGGTACGGATCGAGGTCGATGTGCGCCCCGCCGACATGCTTGATCTCGCCGGCGGTGCCGTAGCCTTCGCCCGACACCGTGAACCGGTTCTGGCCGGGGATCACCATCTCCCTGGCCGTCATCTTGTTGAGCGTCAGCGTGCCCGTCTTGTCCGAGCAGACCATCGAGGTGGAACCCAGTGTCTCCACCGCCGGCAGGCGCTTCATGACCGCGTTCCGGCGCGCGATCTCCCGGGTGCCGATCGACAGCAGCGCCGTCACGACCGCAGGGAGACCCGTCGGGATGGCGGCGACCGCGAGGGCCACGCCGGTGATGAACAGGGTGTCGAACGGCTTGCCCTGGAGCAGCCCGAGCACGACCACCAGCGCGAGGGCGATCCCGGCGATCGTCGCGATGATCTTCGACAGCGCGTCCAGCTGCTTCTGCAGCGGCGTCTTCTCGGCCTCCGTGTCGGCCAGGAGATCCGCGATGTGGCCGATCTCGGTGTCCATCCCGGTCGTGGTGACGACCAGCTCGCCCCGGCCCCGGGTGACGGACGTGTTCATGAATCCGAGGCAGGTGCGGTCGCCGAGCGGCGCATCCTTCCCCGGCACGGGCTCGACCCCTTTGACGACCGGCAGGCTCTCGCCCGTGAGGGCGGCCTCCTCGATCTCCAGTGACGCCGCGACGCAGATCCGGCCATCCGCCGGAACCCGGTCACCCGCCTCGACCAGCACCACATCGCCCGGCACGAGTCCTTCGGCGTCGATCTCGACGACCTGACCGTCCCGGCGGACCCGGGCGACCGTCTTCATCATCCGGGAGAGCGCCTTGACGCTCTCCTCCGCCTTCGCCTCCTGGCGGAGACCGACCACGGCGTTGAAGACGGTGAGCCCGGCGAGGACCGCGGAGGTCCCGACGTCGCGCGTGACGATCAGGTTGATGACGGCGGCGGCGAGCAGCACGAGCTGCATGAAGTCCCGGTACTGGCGCAGCCACGCCTGGAGGACGGACTCCTTCTTCCTGGCGGCCAGTGCGTTGGGGCCGTGAGCCTGAAGGCGGTCGTGCGCGGCCTCGGCGCTGAGCCCCCGGTCGAGCCGGACCTCGAACTCCCGGGTCACCGTCGCCACATCGGCCTGGTGCCAGGCGGGATGGCCGTCGGCCTCCCCCGAGGCGGCGACCCTGGAGGTCCGAACCGCTGAAACGCCTGTCTTGCTCATGGCCTGCGTCCTCCATTGCGAGAATGCTGTCTGCGCGTACGGCGAACCTCGTCCGCCGTACGCCTCCGCGCGGCGGAGCGGAAACGCGACATGTCGGCGAAGGGCCGCACGGAATACCCCTCTTCGGAGATTTCTCCACTTTTGACAGCTAAATAACATTAAGTACTTAATGCCCTATAAATCCCATTTATGGACATGATGCCCGTAGCGCTTTCCCGGTAACCGGCCCCTCGGGGCGGCCGGTTACCGGGCGGTGCCGGGATCCGGCCACCGGGGCCTCGTCTCCAGGGCGGAGGGCTCCGAATTCCCCGTCCCAGGCACGATCCGGTGATCGCGAGAGGAGGGGAGCGGCGGCCGGCCGTCACCCCGGTCCGGCTTCACGGCACACCGGGAAGTTAGCCTGGAGACAACTGCTCCGTCCCCCCCCGGCGTCGGTCGCCCGATACGTCCGGAGGCAGCCGCTCGGCACATCCGGCGCACAACGGAGGAATCCATGAACGGCTACCCGCAGATCGCGGACCACGGCATGATCGGGGACCTGCAGACCGCCGCGCTCGTCTCCGGAACGGGGACCATCGACTGGTGGTGCACGCCCCGGTTCGACTCGCCGAGCCTGTTCGCCTCCCTCCTCGACAGCGAGCGCGGCGGGCACTGCCGGCTCGCCGCCGACGTGGACCGCATCGCCGGGGCGACCGTCCGGCAGCTCTACCTGCCCGACACCGCCATCCTCGTCACCCGCTTTATGGCGCCCGGCGGCGTCGGCGAGGTCGCCGACTTCATGGAACCCAACCCCTCCGCCACGCCCTCCGACCAGCACCGCCTGGTGCGGGTCGCCCGGGTGGTCCGCGGCAGCCTGCCCTTCACGCTCGTCTGCCGCCCCCGCTTCGACTACGGGCGGGCACCGCACAACCTCACCCTCCTCGACGACGGATCCGCCCTCTTTCACGGTCCCCGCACGGACCTCCACCTGCAGACCACCGGACCCCTCGCGCTGCGCCAGGACGGCGAGGACGTCATCGCCGACTTCACCCTCCAGGCCGGCGAGACGGCCGCCGTCGTCCTGACCACCGACAGCAGCGGCTACCACCCGATGGCCGCCCCGACCGCCGACGAGGTGCGCGCCAGCATCGAAGCCTGCCGCGACTTCTGGCACGACTGGCTGCGCACGTCCCGATACCGCGGCCGCTGGAAGGACATGGTCAACCGTTCGGCGATCACCCTCAAACTGCTCACCTACGCGCCCACCGGCGCGCCGATCGCCGCCGCCACCATGGGCCTGCCCGAGCAGATCGGCGGCGAACGCAACTGGGACTACCGCTACACCTGGATCCGCGACGCCTCCCTGTCCGTCCGGGCCCTGATCGACCTCGGCTTCGTCGAGGAGGCCCAGGCCTTCCGGACCTGGCTGCGCGAACGCCTCGACGCCGGCAGCACCTCGGGTGAGCCACTGCAGATCATGTACCGGATCGACGGCGACCCGTACCTGACCGAGGAGGTCCTCGGCCACCTGGAGGGCTACCAGAAGTCCGGGCCGGTCCGCGCCGGCAACGCGGCCGCCGACCAGCTCCAGCTCGACATCTACGGCGAGGCCGCCGACGCCCTGGCCCAGGCCCAGGAGATCGGGGGCATCCGCGGCTGGCGGTCCTTCGCCGGGGTGCTGGACTGGCTGGCCGACACCTGGGACCGCCCCGACGAAGGCATCTGGGAGACCCGTGGCGGACGCCAGGAGTTCACCTACAGCCGCCTGATGACCTGGGTCGCCTTCGACCGCGGCATCCGCATGGCCACCACCTACTCCCGTCCCGCCGACCTCGCCCGCTGGACGGGCGCCCGCGACGCCGTCTTCAACCAGATCATCGACCGCGGCTGGAACCCGCAGCGGCAGGCCTTCGTCCAGAACTACGCCACCGACGTGCTGGACGCCTCCCTCCTGCTCATGCCCCGTGTCGGGTTCATCTCGCCGCGCGACCCGCTCTGGCTGAGCACCCTCGACGCGATGGATGAGGAACTGGTCAGCGACAGCCTCGTCTACCGCTACGACCCCGCAGCCTCCCCCGACGGGCTGCGCGGCTCCGAGGGGACCTTCAACCTGTGCAGTTTCCTCTACGTCGAGGCCCTCGCCCGCGCCGGACGGCTGCACCAGGCCCGTTACGCCTTCGACAAGATGCTCACCTACGCCAACCACGTCGGATTGTTCGCCGAGGAGATCGGTCCGTCAGGCGAACAGCTCGGCAACTTCCCGCAGGCGTTCACCCATCTGGCGCTCATCGCCGCGGCCATCGCCCTCGACGAGCAGCTCGACCGCGCCGAGGCAAGCGGACCGTAGAGCGCGCACCGCGTTCCCCGACCGGTGACCGGCACGTGGACCGGCGGGCGCCCCGGTCCGTCCGTGCCTGAGTGGCGCGGACGGACCGGGATCCTCCGGGCGGCGCGGAGTGGACGGCTACTTCGAACCGGCGGGGAGGCTGACGGCGGCGGCGAGGCCGACCAGGGCGAAGACCGCGAGAGCGATCATGGCGAGCGCGTAGGACCGGTTCCCCTCGGCCAGCCCGGATACGAGGATCGTGCCGGCGATCGCCGTGCCGAACGACGAGCCGAGGTTGGAGACACTGCGCGACAACCCGGATATCTCGCCCTGCAGTTCCTCGGGGAAGCTGGACTGCACGAGGTTGACCGACGGGGTCAGCATCACGCCCACGCCCATCCCGATCAGCAGCAGCCCCGGCGCGAAGGCGACGACCCTCGACGACGCCCCGACCAGGACGAGCAGGATCGCGATCCCGGCCACGGTCATGATGAAACCCGCCGAGATCAGGGCCTTCTGCGAGTGCTTCCGGGCGAGCCGCTCCGCGGCCAGCGACGTGAGCAGGACACCCGCGGTCGCCGCGGTGAAGATGACGCCCGTCTCGATCGCGTTGTATCCGCGGACCGTCTGAAGGAAGACGGCGACGACGAACGACGTGCCCATGAGGACCAGCCACTGCATGTTCTGGGTGACGAGACCGAGATTGGACGTGCGGTTCCGGAACAGCCCCATCGTCAGCAGCGCCTCCTTCCCCGCGCGCTCCCGGGAGCGGATGTGCAGGAAGAACCAGACCAGGAAACCGGCTCCGGCGGTGAGGAACGCCGCCATCAGTACGGCGTCGCTGCCGGCCTGGAGGATTCCGAACACCACGAAGAACATGCCGACCGCCGACAGGACCGCCCCGGCGGCGTCGAAGGGGCGTGACGGATCCGGGGCCACGGGATCGACGATCCGCCGGCTGAGGAGGATGATCACTGCGACGACCACCGCCTGGAAGAGGAACGCGGCCCGCCAGTCGATCGCCGTCGCGATGAACCCTCCGATCAGCGGGCCCGCCGCGGCCCCGACGCCGCCCAGTCCGCTGATCAGGCCGAAGGCCCGGGCGCGCGACGGGAGATCGTCGAACGCCATCGTCGCGAGAATGTAGACGGGCGGGATCAGCAGTGCCGTGCCCACCCCCTCGAGCACCGAGTTGCCGAGGACCAGCACTGCGAGGCTGGGCGAGAACGCACTGATCAGAGCGCCGATCCCGTACAGGGTGAGACCGGCGAGAAAACACCTCTTGCGGCCCCAGCGGTCGGTCAGCTTGCTGCCGGGGATCATGAGCACCGCCATGATCAGCAAGAACAGGGTGATCGTGCCCTGCACGCCCTCCACCGTCGTGTCCAGGTCCTCGCCGATGTCATTGATCATCACGTTCATGTTCGAGCCCGCGAAGCTGCAGATGAACTGGGCGAGGGCGAGAGGCGCCAGAGGCCTCCTCGAGGAGGCGACCGAGTCCTGGGAGGCGGGGGTCCTGGTCACTTCTCACCCCGCCCGGCGAACGGCGGGCGGCGCCTCATCAACCCTCCCGCAAGGGGGAGAACGCATGGATCTCCACCTCTCCATTGCGGATCACTCCGTGAGAGCTCTCGGGAAGCTCGTTCCACGCACCCGTGAGATCGCGAAGCGGCTCGGAGACGACGAACCGTGTCCCCGCCCCCAGTCGTCGCAGGCTCTCCAGTTCCGGATGGAGCAGCCGCACCTGGGAGATGTCGGTGGAGTAGAACAGCGACCGGGGGCGGCCCGCACTGGCGTGGCGGAACATCCAGACGGACTCGCCGTCGGTGGTGGCCACGGTCATCTGGACGGGAGGAGGGGTGCCATGGCGCTGGGCGAGTTCCTCCACCAGCCCGACGGTGCGGGCGACCGCGCTCGGAGGGTCGTCGGCCAGCCCGAAGGTGAGCGCCAGGAAGAACAGGAGCTCGGAGTCGGTCGACCCCTCGATGGCGGGGTAGAGCGACGGCTCCACCGCCATCGCCAGGTCACGCCTGAGTTCACGGAACCCTTCCACGACCCCGTTGTGCATCCACAGCCAGCGTCCGTACCGGAACGGATGGCAGTTGCTGCGCTGCACCGGGGTGCCGGTCGAGGAACGGATGTGTGCGAACAGCAGAGGGGTGCGGATCTGCCGGGCGATCTCACGGAGGTTCCGGTCGTTCCACGCGGGCTCGATGCTCTTGAACACGGCGGGTTCCGCGCCCTCGCCGTACCACCCGATGCCGAAACCGTCACCGTTCGTGGTGGTCTCGCCGAGCCGGGCGTGCAGGCTCTGGTCGATGAGCGAGTGAACCGGCTGGAACAGCAGTTCCTCGGCGAGGATGGGTTCTCCGCAGTACGTCATCCACCTGCACATGGTCGCCTCGATCCGGAAATGTGAATTCGGCTGGCTTCGTTTCAATGGTGGAATGCGGCTTTCAACGCCACGATGACTAGCCCGAGCAGCAGGTTGACCACGCTCGTGACCAGCACCATCCGGGAAGAGGCGCCGATCTCCACGGCCGCTGCGGCCGCCCAGCCGACCTGCCCGGCCACGGCGACCGCAAGGGCCAGCCATGCGGTGCCCTGCGACTCGAGACCGAGCAGCGGGCCGACGGCCACGGCAACGGCCGGTGGAACGGTCGCCTTGATGATCGGCCATTCCTCTGCGCAGGCCTTGCGGACATCGGCCATGTTCATGGTCTGGAAGATCATGCGGGCGCCGAACAGGTGGGCGTACACATGGGCGGCCCAGAACACGGCACCGGTGCCGACCAACAGGATGATCATTTCTATCCGCGGGAATCTGCCGAGTGTTCCGGCGCCGGCCACCACGGAGGCGGCGAGCAGTGATCCGTAGACGGCACCGGTGTAGTCCCTGTGCTCGCCGTCGGCCGGCAGGCGGGCGCCATCGTCCGGATCGGGCGCCGTTCCCATAGCGACCTCTCATGGTGGTGGCCGGATCGGCCGCAGGCGGAGAGTTCTCAGATTCCACGGAGGCATGGACACGGCGCGCGGCGCGCCGGTGATGAGCTCCCGTCGCCTCGGAGCCGTTCGACCGGGACATGCCGGCGGTCGCGCGCTTCCTGCCCGGTCAACGGGCGCCGATCCCCTCCATCATCTCGTGCAGTTGCGCCTCTTCCTCGCGGCTGAGCGAGGTCTGGATGACATGCCCGCCGTACGGCTGGATCTCCGGAATGACCTTGTCCGGGGCGCTCCGCACGACCAGGACGAACAGCGCGGCGGTGCCGGGTTCGAGCTTGTCTGCGAGCTCCCTCATGAACTCGTTGTTGACGCCGGCGTCGATCATCGCCCCACCGGCCGCTCCGGTGGCGGCGCCCAGTGCCATGCCGAACAGCGGCATGAAGAACACCATCCCGATCAGGCCGCCCCACAGCGCGCCGCCGGCCGCGCCCATACCGGTCAGGCCGACGGCCTGGTGCATCTTGATCCTGCCGTCGGCCCGGCGCTCGACGACGACCACGTCCTCCATCGTGATCAGGTTCTGCCGTTGCAGGTCGGCCAGGCGATCACGTACCGCGACGGCGGTGGCGACGTCGGGGTAGGAGATCGCGATGAGGTTGCTCATTGGGGTTTCTTCCTTTGATCGGTTACGTCGGCGAGGAGGGCCGATCGGACGGCCGATCCCGGACATGTGAAGTCCTTGGCCGCTCTTTTCCGGGCAGAGCCGCTGCCGGGACGGAGTGGCCTGGAGATGCGACGCGGGTGCAGGCCGCCGCCCGATTGCGCGGGCGGCACGCCGACGGCGATCGGCCGCCGCGACGTGCGGCTCCGATGAGGTTCTGCGGCAAACGCCCGCAGCGGCCGCATCACGCCGTGTGCGGCGGTGACGGCGGTGATCTCCCAGGCCATCCTCCATGTCCCTGGTGATCCCCCCTTCCCGATCGGGCGATCACCGCGAGCAGGCAAAATATTGCATTGAGGAAATCCATGCACCCTTCAAGTGAATGCGGACAGGGCCTATGGGTGACCGCAAGGCATGGGATGAGCAAAACGAAGAATGGCTTCTTCGTGCAGATCCTTGGGAGTGGATGGACGGGCCGAGGGGATCATCCAATTCATCCTTTTCCGATTTATGCTGGATGAAAGGCGGTTGGATGCCATGGGTTGCTTGTTCGCAATCTTTGCAGGTGTTTTTCCGAGACTCGCCGTCTTCATCATCTGGGTGGCGCGGCCGGCCCTGGTCAGCGCGGCTTTCGACACGTGGATCTGGCCCCTGCTCGGTCTGATCTTCCTGCCGTTCGCGACGTTGATGTACGTGATCATGTACAAACCCGGCATCGGGCTGGGGGGAGGGGACTGGTTCTGGATCGCCGTGGCGGTCGTACTGGACCTTTTCCACTGGGTGGGAGCCGCGACCCAGCGCCGCCAGTTTCCCGGCTACCCCGGGGGTGACCGGCTCCGCTTCGTGGTCGTGCGGGGACTTCGCGATCGAAGACGCCGCGGGACGGGGACTACCGCATGCCCGGACGGGGCGATGTGCGCCGGTGCACTCGTCCCGCAGCCGGCCGGCCATGGTGAAGGTGAAGGTGAAGGAGCCTCGGCCTGGCGCGGCTCTCCCGCTGGAGGCTCGATTTCAAGCGAAGATGTGTCCGATTTGTCTATATTTGGCAGGAAATGCGGAGTATGTGAGGGATTTCGGGTAGGGGGAGAGGGTTAGGTGCGGCGATGGGGGCGAGAGCCGCTCGGGCCGCCGAATTCCCAGACAGCGCGCGGATGGGATCACCACGACACGGATGTCCCGGAAGCCCGCCGCGCGGAGGGAGCCAACCATGGAACACCCGCGTTACGCGCGCACGCAGGAGGCGTCCCGCGACCATGCGGCGGTGCCCCAGCCGCGCCAGGACCCGCAACTGGCGCAGGTCCGACCGGTGATGGAGGAAGGGCCCCAGCCCACCGGCTGGGTCGGCTGGGTGGTCTTCGCCGGGATCACGATGATGGTCCTGGGATGCTTCCAGGCCTTCATGGGCCTGGTGGGCATCTTCAACACCGACTTCTACCTCGTCACCGCAGGCGACCTGGCGATCCCCGTCAACTACACGGCCTGGGGCTGGACGCACCTGATCATGGGTGTGGTCGTCGCCCTCGCCGGCGCCGCCGTCATGTCGGGGAAGACGTGGGGGCGCGCGGTCGGCATCGGTCTCGCCGCGCTCCAGGCGCTCGTCAACTTCGCCTGGTTCCCGGCCTACCCGTTCTGGTCGATGATCGTCATCGCCGTCGACGTCCTGGTGATCTACGCGCTGGCCGTCCACGGCAGGGAGATGAAGGCGTACAGCAGAGAAGGCGTCCTATAGGCGTCTCGCGGTTCGCCGGGTGAGCACGGGTGGGGGCCGGCCTCCACCCGTGTCGCGTGTCGTCCGCGTCGGCCGGACGCGCGCCATGCCATGGAGCGCGCTTGCCGTGGAGGGAGCCGACGGGCCTGCGCGCCGCCGTTCACTTCGGCGGTGCCGATCCGCGTTCGCCCGTCGGCGGTGCCGATCCGTGTTCGCCCGTCGGCGGGGGCGGTTCGGCGGCCGTGGCCTCCTGCAGTTCCTGATGGGTGACGAACGTGTCGACCAGGGAGAGCAGCATGGCCGCCACGGGGATGGCCAGCAGCGCGCCCATCGCGCCGAACAGCGACGCCCCGAGGATCACGGCGGCGAAGGACACCCCGGGATGGATGTCCACCGCCCGTGAGCTGATCTTCGGCTCCAGCGTCAGGTTCTCCACCTGCTGGTACAGCACGCCCCAGGCCAGCGCCGCCAGGCCGATCCAGGGCCGGGACGAGACCAGTCCCACCACCACCGGCAGGGCGATGGAGATGTAGGTGCCGATGGTGGGCACGAGCTGGGCGACCAGTCCCGTCCATGCTCCGAGTGCGAGCCAGGAGGGCATGCCGAGCGCCAGGAACACCAGGGCGGAGGCGGTGCCGTTGATGGCGGCCAGGATGAGCCGGGAGGAGACGTATCCGCCGGTCTTGATCGTGGACACGTCCCAGATGCTGATGAAGACCTGCTGGAGCCGGCCGGGCAGCAGCTGCGCGATCCATCGGCGCAGTCTCGGCCCGTCGGCCGAGAAGTAGAACGTCAGCAGCAGCAGGGTGAACATGTTGAACACCGCCCCGGTCACCGTCCCCAGCAGGCCCAGCATGCCGCCGAGCACGCCCTGCGCGTACTCCGCGGCCTGCTGCGGGGTCAGATTGAGGGAGTCCAGGATGTCGGAGATCTCGTAGCGGGTGTCGAGACGGGCGTTGAGCCAGTCGACGGCACCGGTGACGACTCCGGGAAGCGCCTTCAGCAGCACCGCGACCTGTTGCACGAACATGCTGCCGAACAGGACGAGGAAGAGCACGAAGGCGAGGATGAACAGCGCCATCACCAGCAGTGTGGCCCTGCCCCGGGGCATGCGCCGCGACAGGCGGCGCACGGCGGGCTCCATGGCCAGGGAGAGGAACCATGCCATCACCAGCATGGCGACCAGCGGACCCGCGTCGGTGATCATGAAGTGGAGGAAGAGCACCACGGCGACGACGGCCGCTACGGCGAGCCCTGAGCGCCAGACGTTGACGGGCGAGAGCAGCACCTGCACCGCGGACGTCCCGCCGTGCGGCTCCACCGGTTTCTTCATGTCTCTCCTGGGATCTCGACGTTCCATCTCCTGCGGCCCGTGCGGGACGACGGTGCCGACCGGCCGAGGTCCGAGCGCGCGGACACCGGCCTCCCGTGCGTTCGGTATCGGGTTCGTGGCCGCTGCCCCGCCGGACGCGGAGGTGACGCACCCAACGTACGACGGCGGGCCGCTTCAACCGGGCATCTACCGGCTGGTCGGCTTGTCGGCGGACTCGCGCGGTGCCGCTCCACTCCCCGGGGGCGGATCACAGGTTCACGCGGCCGAAGGGAAGGCTTCTCGTCCGCTCATGTCACACGGTCCGCCGACGACCTGATGTGCGAAAACCGCGCCGGAAAGGCCCGGCGCGGTAAGAAGCGGTCACCTCGCAGAGAGCTCGGCTGGTGACGTGGCCGCGCGGAGACGCTCTGGAGAAAAGAAGTCTGGCCCGGTGTCGGGCTCACAGGAGCAGGGAATAACGGTCATATATCTATAAAAGCGGCAAAATGACTAGCGTTCTCTGAGCGTACACAGCCATGGGCGACCGTCCTGCGGTCGCCTGGCAGGCGCGACCGAGAGGAGCAGGCTGATGGACGACTACCCCCTTCTCGACCTCTTCTGGACCATGCTCGTGTTCTTCATGTGGATCCTCTGGTTCATGCTGCTCTTCCGGATCATCGGCGACCTGTTCCGCGACGACAACGTCAGCGGGTGGGGGAAGACCGGCTGGACCATCGCCCTGGTGCTCCTGCCCTTCGCCGGAGTCCTCATCTACCTGATCGCCCGCGGCAGGGGCATGGGCGAGCGCGAGATGATGCGGCTGCAGGCGAGCCAGGAAGCGTTCCGCACCTATGTGCGTGAGACCGCCGCCACTTCGGGCACCACCGACGAACTGGTCAGACTCGCCGACCTGAAGCGCCGGGGCGACATCACCGGCGACGAGTACGAGCGGGCCAAGTCCAAGGTCCTCGCCGGGGTGTGAGCGGGAAGCGAACGAGGTGACCGGCACCGACACCGACACCGACACCGACACCGGCATCGGCGTCGACCCGCAGGCCTCGAGTGCCCGCCGCCGTGCGAGGCTTGTGGAGACCGGACCTGACCGGCGGCCTCCGACCGCCGGGGTTCACCGGCCGGTGTCGTCGTCGCTCCGGCGCCACCACGAGGTCTGGGAATGCAACGCCGCCTCGATGGGGGTGGGGCGTGCAGGGGCGTCGTCCTGCGGGACGGGCGGCGTCGCGGAGCAGACGGTTCGCCTCGGTTAGGGGCGGCCGATGCCGGTTCCCCGGCCTGGTTCCGCCGAACGGGCACCTGGTGCGATTTCGAGGTATGGCAGAAACCGAAGCCGCTGCACGCATTTGGGGGATCCGTGACAGAGCAGAGACCGGCGAACTCGTGGAGGGCGGTGCCGCCACGTGTATGGCTGGCGCTTGCTCTTCTGGTGCTGGCAGTCGTCTTCATCCTGCAGAATCGGCAGGACACGGCCATCCGGCTGTTCACGCTGGTGGTGACCGCCCCTTTGTGGATCACTCTGGTGGCGTGCACGGCCATCGGCATGCTGATCGGTGCGCTGATCGGCCGCGGAAGCAGGAAGAGCCGGTGACGTCGCCTGCCCGCGTTCGACCGCCGGCCCGCGGCCGAGGCGTCGGATGACGCCGCGCCGCGTCGGGTCGGTGAGAGCGACGAACACACCGTCGAGCTCCGCCGAATACTGTGCCATGCGGCTAACCATCGCTCGACGAAACACTTAGCGCAAGGGCAAAGTGTTGAAGCCGCCCCGGGACGGCAGGCTGCGCCGCGGCATCCGCCGGGCGCTCCCCCTTAAGGATTCGCGGGACAGGCTCTAGAATCACCGGTGTGACATGGCGACATTAATCAACCGCTAGAGGTCGACGCGGGGCGCGCTGCCGCGGACCTCCGGGAGCACCGGCTTCCGGATGTCCGAATCGCCCCCAAGGAAAGACCTCATGATCATTTCTTCTTCCCGTGCGCCCGGAACGCGCGCGAACCGCCTGGCAGCCGCGGTCTACGTCTACACGTTCCTCGACGAGTTCATCCTGCTGTACCCGGTGTACGCCCTGCTGTTCGCCGACACCGGGCTGTCCGTCGCCGAGATCTCCTCGCTGTTCGTCATCTGGTCGGTGACCGGCATCGTGCTGGAGGTCCCCTCCGGCGTGTGGGCCGACGCGGTCTCGCGCCGGCTGCTGCTGGTCCTGGCCCCGCTCCCGGCGGCCGCCGGCTACGCCCTCTGGGTCGCCGCCCCCTCCTACTGGGCGTTCGCCCTGGGCTTCGTGCTGTGGGGGATACGGGGGGCGATGGGCTCGGGCGCCTTCGAGGCGCTGGTGTACGAGGAGCTCGACCATCTGGGCGAGGCCGGCCGGTACGCCCGGGTCATCGGCCGCGCCGAGGTGGCCGGCATGTGCGCGGTCGCCGCGGCCACCGCGGCCGCGAGCCCGGTGTTCGCCGCGGGCGGCCACGGGGCGCTGGGCGCGGCGAGCGTGCTCGCCTGCCTGCTGTGCTCGGTCGCGGGGCTGGCGTTCCCCGAGCACCGTGCGCGGCGTTCACCGGTCCGGGACGGAGCCGTGGGCGTCTCGGACGGACCGGGCGGACCGGACGGACCGGACGGACCGGGCCGTCGGACCGATTCGGACGGCCCGGACGATTCGATCGATTCGCCGGGTCCGGACGGCCCGGATACCCCGGAGGGCCCGGACGGCCTCCGCCGGTATGCCGCGGTCCTGCGGGCGGGTCTGGCCGAGGTGCGGGACGACCGCTCCGTACGGCGGGCGCTGCTGCTCGTCCCCGCGACGGCGGCCGTCTGGGGTGCGCTGGAGGAGTACGTCGCACTGCTGGCACAGGAGACGGGTGTCCCCGGGCACGCCGTACCGCTCTGGGTGCTGCTGGTCTGGTCGGGCGTGACGGCCGGCGCGCTGCTCGCCGGGGCCGGGCACCGGCTGGGCGCCCGGGGGTTCGCGGCGCTGCTCGGCTCGGCGCGCTCGCCGTGCCGGCGGCGGGCTGAGCGGGCGCCCCGAGGGGCTCGTCGCGGTCGCGGCGGCGTTCTGCGTCTTCCAGCTGGCGAGCGTGACGGCCGACGCGCGGCTGCAGGACCGGATCACCGGACCGAGCCGCGCGACGGTGACCTCCCTGGCGAGCCTCGGTACGGGGCTGGCGACGGTCGTCGTCTACGGGCTCTACGCCGCCGCCTCCGCGTTCGCCGGGCACGGCGCCGTCTTCGCGCTGTTCGCCGTGCCGTACGGGCTCCTCGCGCTCGTGCCGGTGCGCGGCGCGCTCAGGAGGAGGCGTTCCCCGCTCCCGTAGCGTCGAGCAGCGCCACGCTGCGGGCGGCGAAGGTCCGGTGCGGATCGCGCCCGTCGAAGTACGGCGTGAGCAGCCCGTCGAGCTCCTCGACCGAGAACGCGCCGCCGGCGGCGGTGAACCTCCGCTCCACCGCCGGCGGCGCCAGGAGCGCGACCATGTCGCCGTAGACGACGAACACCTGGCCGTTGATCCCGTCCGCCGCGGGGGAGGCCAGATAGCTCACGAAGGTCCCCACCCGGTCCGGGTCCAGGGGGTCGGGCCCGCCGGCGGGCGCGCTCGCGCCGAACACGCCCGCCGTCATGGCGGTGCGGGCCCGGGGGCAGATCGCGTTGGCGCGCACGCCGTACCGGGCCAGGCCCTGGGCGGTCGCGAGGGTCAGCGCGGTGACGCCGGCCTTGGCGGCGGCGTAGTTCGGCTGGCCGGGGGAGCCGAACAGGAACGCCTCGGAGGAGGTGTTGACGACGCGCCCGTAGACCGGCCCGCCGGCGGCCTTGCTCGCCGCGCGCCAATGCGCGGCCGCCGCGCGCGACACCGCGGCGTGGCCCTTGAGATGGACGCGGACGACCTCGTCCCAGTCGGACTCGGTCAGGTTGAACAGCATCCGGTCGCGGAGCACGCCCGCGTTGTTCACCACGATGTCCAGGCCGCCGAAGGCCTCCACGGCGGTCCGCACGAGAAGCTCTCCCACGGACCACTCGCCGACGTCGCCGGTCACCGCGACGGCCTTGCGGCCGAGCGCCTCGATCTCGGCGGCGACGTCGCCGGCGCCCGGCCCGACGTCGTTGACGACGACGTTCGCGCCGCGCGCGGCCAGGGCCAGCGCCTCGCTGCGGCCGAGCCCGGCGCCCGCGCCGGTGACGACGGCGGTCCTGCCCTCCAGGGTGACGTCCACGCTCATGTCCTCGGCTCCCGTCCTGCGCGCGGTCACGGTGGAGGGAAAACTAGTACGCGTTCCGGTTCGGCCGCCGGGTCCGTCCCGGTGAGTGGAGCGGCCGACTACGGGGAAGGCGGGACCACTCAGCGGGACCGGGGGCCTGTGGGAAGGGAATCCGTTCTAGCCTCGCGCCGTGACGCTGTGACGTCGCGCTGCCGGGCCCGGCGGGCCGGTCCGGCGGCCGCGGTCCCGGCCGTCCGCAGGCACGCGCGCCCCTCCCGCGGGGCCGACCGAAACGAGGAGAAGCCATGGCTGAAGCCGTCATCGTCGACGCCGCGCGCACGCCGGTCGGCCGCCGCAGGGGCGTGCTGTCCGGGCTGCACCCGGCCGAGCTGCTCGGTCTCGTCCAGAAGGGCCTGCTGGAACGCGCGGGAGTGGACCCGGCCGGGATCGGCCAGGTGATCGGCGGCTGCGTCACCCAGGCGGGGGAGCAGTCGAACAACGTCACCCGCCAGGCCTGGCTGCACGCCGGCCTGCCGTACGGCACCGCCTGCACGACGGTCGACTGCGCGTGCGGCTCCTCCCAGCAGGCCGTCCACCTGGTCGCCGGGCTGATCGCCTCCGGCGCGATCGACGCCGGGATCGGCTGCGGGGTCGAGTCCATGAGCCGCGTCTTCCTCGGCCAGGCGATCACCCCCGAGACCGGCAGCCCCCGCCCGGAGGGCTGGTCGGTGGACCTGCCCGACCAGTTCACCGCCGCCGAGCGCATCGCGGCGAGACGGGGCATCACCCGCGCCGACACCGACGCCCTCGGCCTGACCTCGCAGCGCCGGGCCGCCGCCGCCTGGGCCGGGGGACGGTTCGACGGCCAGATCATCCCGGTCGAGGCGCCCGTCATGGGCCCGGAGGGGCCGACGGGCGAGATCGCCGTCGTCACCCGCGACCAGGGTCTGCGCGAGACGAGCGCCGAGGCGCTGGCGAAGCTGAAGCCGGTCCTGCCCGACGGCGTGCACACCGCCGGCAGCACCTCGCAGATCAGCGACGGCGCGGCGGCCGTGCTCCTGACGAGCGCGGAGAAGGCCCGCGACCTAGGGCTCCGGCCCCGGGCCCGCATCGTCGCCTCCGGCATGGTCGGCTCCGACCCCTACTACCACCTGGACGGGCCGGTGCAGGCGACCGAGCACGTGCTCCGCGCGGCCGGGATGACGCTGTCCGACATCGACCTGGTGGAGATCAACGAGGCGTTCGCCGCGGTGGTGCTCTCCTGGGCGCAGGTCCACAAGGCCGACCTGGACCGGGTCAACGTCAACGGCGGCGCGATCGCCCTCGGGCACGCGGTCGGCGCCACCGGCGCCCGGCTGATCACCCAGGCCCTGCACGAGCTGGAGCGGTCGGACCGGTCGACGGCCCTGGTCACCATGTGCGCCGGCGGCGCCCACGCCACGGCCACCGTCATCGAGCGGATCTGACGGATCCGCCGGTTCCGTCGGCTCCTGCGGCCCGGGAGTCCCCGGTGCTGCCGGTGGTGCCGGTGGTGCCGGTGGTGTCGGCGGCGGAGCGTTCGACCTCGCGGCGGACGACCTTGCCGGTCGCGTTGCGGGGGAGGGGCTCGGCGGTGATCCGCCACCTGGCCGGGACCTTGAAGTAGGCCAGCCGCTCCGCGGCGTACGCCCGCAGCCCGTCCTCGCCGACCGGCGACCCGCCGCCGGTGACGACCACCGCCGCGACCTCCTGGCCCAGGTCCGGATGGGCCACGCCGACGACGGCGCACTCGCGGACGTCGGGGTGCTCGGCCAGGACGCCCTCCACCTCGGCGGGGTAGACGTTCTCCCCGCCGCGGATGATCAGGTCGGAGCGCCTGCCGGTGAGGCGGAGCCGTCCCCCCTCGACCGTGCCGATGTCACCGGTGTGCAGCCACCGGTCCTCGCGCAGCGCCTTCCGGGTGGCCTCCGGGTCCCGCCAGTAGCCGAGCATGTTGAACGGGCTGCGCACGCAGACCTCCCCCTCCTCGCCCTCGGGCAGCGCTCCGCCGTCCGGGCCGCGGATCTCCAGCTGCACGGTCGCGACGGGACGGCCCAGCGTGCCGGGCGCCTCGGCGAGGTCCATGGGCGTGGCCACCGAGATGGCGGTCGAGGACTCGGTCAGCCCGTAGCTGTCGGCCAGGGCGTGCCGCGCGACCGGGAGGGCGGACCTCAGCCGTTCCTTGAACGCGGGCGAGGACGGCGCGGAGGCCAGGGCGAGGGCGGTCAGCGACGACAGGTCGTACCCCGACAGGTCGCCGTGCTCGATCAGCCGGTGCGCCATGGTGGGCACCGCGCCCCAGTTGGTGACCCGCTCCCGCTCGATCAGCCGCAGCACCCGGTCCACGTCGAAGGCGCCCCGGTGCATGACGACGGCGCTGCCGGTCGCCAGGCGCGGTACGGCCAGGTTGTGCAGGCCGGCGATGTGGAACAGCGGCAGCGCCAGCAGGTGGCGCCTGTCGGCCGGGTCGGCCGGATCGCCGAACGCGCGGGCCACGGCGTCGTTGAGCCGGTGGTACTCGATGACCGAGGTGAGGTTCCGGTGCGAGTGCACCGCCCCCTTCGGCCGTCCGGACGTCCCGCTGGTGTACAGGATGACCGCCGGATCGTCCTCGGCGACGCCGCACTCCGGCGGGACCGCGTCCGGGAACAGCGCGGCCAGGCGGGGGACGTCCTCCTCGGTGCTCAGCACGGCGGGACCGCCCCGGAGGCCGTCCCCGACCGCCGCCGCCCGCCCGGCGTCCGCGACGACCACCTTCGGCTCGGTGTGCTCCAGCGCGTACGCGATCTCGCGCCGCGTCCACCAGGCGTTGCAGCCCACGGCGACGGCGCCCAGCGCGACCGTGGCCCAGAACGAGACGATCCAGGCGGGGGAGTTGGCCGCGAAGATCGCGACGCGGTCGCCCGCGCGCACGCCGTACCGCCGGTGGAGCGCCCGTGCCAGCGACGCGGCCTGTACGGCGTGCGCGGCGAAGCTCAGCCGCTCGTGCTCGGTCACCACGTAGTCGCGGTCGCCGAACCGGGCCGACGCGGCGAGCACCTCGCCGAGGTTCCCGTGCCGGTTGGCGAACACCCGCATCCGCGAGCCGAGCACCTCCTCCTCGGCCAGCTCGAACTCGCCGCCGGGGCCGGTCAGCCGCGCCATGACCTCCGCCGCGGAGGCTCTCGGATCCGCAGGTACGCTCATCGTCTCCCTCTCGTCCCGCCGGGTCGCGAAGGCACCGTCCGGCACGCGGTCGTGAGCACCGTCCGGCACGCGCTTCCGGCCGCCCATTGTGACCGCCGCCGGTGACGCGGGACGCGGCGTCCCGGTCACCGGGACCGCCGTGCCGCGCCGCCCGCCGCCCGCCGGGAGGGGGTTCCCGGTGAGCGGGACCCCCGCTCCCGCGGGAACGCCTCCGCCCCCACCATTGCGGATCGGCGACTGCGGCGAGACGGGAGAGCACGTGGGAAGCCTCGACGGGAAGACCGCGATCGTGACCGGGGCCGGGCAGGGGGTGGGGCGGGGCATCGCGCTCGCCCTCGCCTCGGAGGGCGCGTCCGTCGCGGTGCTCGGCCGGACCGCGGCCAAGCTGGAGAAGACCTGCGCGCTGATCCGCGAACGCGGGGCGCAGGCGGAGCCGTTCCCGTGCGACGTGAGCGGCACCGAGGCCGTCCCGGACGTCGTGGAGCGGGTGGCGGCGCGGTTCGGCGGGATCGACATCCTGGTCAACAACGCCTACTCGGGCGCGTTCGGCCCGCTGCTGTCGATGAGCGACGACGACTTCCGGCAGGGCTTCCGCAGCGGCCCCTTCGCGGCCTTCGCCTTCATGAGGGCCTGCCACCCGCACCTGAAGCGGCGGGGTGGCGGCAGCATCGTCAACCTGGTCAGCTCGGCCATGGTCCGCTGGGACCCGAGCACCTACGGCGCCTACGCCGCAGCCAAGCAGGCCATCCGGTCGCTGACCCGGACGGCCGCGGCGGAGTGGGGGGCCGACGGCATCCGCGCCAACTCCATCGCCCCGCACGCGCTCTCGCCGGGACTGCGGTGGTGGATGGAGGCCAACCCCGCCGAGGCGGAGGAGTTCCGCAGGACGATCCCGCTCGGCTACGTCGGGGACTGCGAGGAGGACATCGGGCGGGCGGTGGCGGCGCTCGTCGGTCCCGGCATGCGCTACCTCACCGGCGCCACCGTCCCGCTCGACGGCGGGCAGGCCAACTTCGGCTGACGACCGGCCCGGCGTCCCGGGCACGGCGCGT
>NZ_CDRNDK010000012.1:0-36983 GCF_977012225.1 Planomonospora algeriensis
GCGGCCGGGAGGGGGCCGGCCGCGAGCCCGTGTGCCGGGAACGCCCCGGGTGCGTCCGCGGGGTCGTTCGGGGGCCGGCCGGGGCGTGCCGGTTCCACGATTTGGCATCTTCTCCTCAGGGCGCGTAAGCTGTCCAACGCCGAAGACCGCCGGTCGTCGTCGGGCCTCATGGCCTGGCGGCCCAAGGATCCACATCAGTGGACGGCCTGCGCAGGTGTGATGTGAGTTTTCATTTGGATTGATTTCCTTATGTGAGCCCCGTGCGCCTGCGCCGGGGCTTGTTCTCATTTATGGGCCTTTACCGGCGGCACATCTGGAAGGAGGCCCATGGCGAAGGCGGAAAAGGCAACGGCTGTAGCCGAGCTGAAGAGCAGCTTCGAAGGCTCCAGCGCTGCCGTTCTGACCGAGTACCGCGGTCTCACCGTCGCCCAGCTCAAGCAGCTGCGCGTTTCTCTCGGTGAGAATGCGAATTTCGCCGTGGTGAAGAACACGCTGACCAAGATCGCGGCCAACGAGGCCGGGATCAGCCAGCTCGACGACCTGCTCGCGGGTCCGTCGGCGATCGCGTTCGTCAAGGGCGACGTGGTCGAGGCTGCCAAGAGTCTGCGTGACTTCGCCAAGGCCAATCCCCTCCTGGTCATCAAGGGCGGTGTCGTCGACGGTAAGGCGATGACCCCGGCCGAGATCAGCAAGCTTGCCGACCTCGAGTCGCGCGAGGTCCTCCTCGCGAAGCTGGCCGGCGCTCTGAAGGCGAAGCAGGGCCACGCGGCCGCTGTCTTCAACGCGCTGCCCACCAACATGGCTCAGCTGGCCGAGGCTCTGCGCGCGAAGCGCGCGGAGGCCGGCGAGTAGGTCCGCGCAGGCGGTCCCGGGGGATTAGCGCATACACACCGCGGTCCCAATTCTCATCAGTTAGATCCCCATACGGAGGAAATCATGGCGAAGCTCAGCACCGACGAGCTGCTCGACGCTTTCAAGGAGATGACCCTCCTCGAGCTGTCCGACTTCGTGAAGCTCTTCGAGGAGACCTTCGACGTCAAGGCCGCCGCTCCGGTCGCCGTTGCCGCCGCCCCCGCCGCCGGTGGCGGTGCCGCCACTGAGGAGGCCGAGGAGCAGGACGAGTTCGACGTCGTCCTCGAGGCCGCCGGTGACAAGAAGATCCAGGTCATCAAGGAGATCCGCGCCCTGACGAGCCTGGGCCTCAAGGAGGCCAAGGACCTGGTCGACGGCGCTCCGAAGCCGGTCTTCGAGAACAAGGTCAACAAGGAGCAGGCGGAGAAGGCCAAGGCCGCCCTCGAGGCCGCCGGCGCCACCGTCAGCGTCAAGTAATTCGCTTCACCGTAAGAGGGCGGGTCCACCAGGTGCCGGTGGATCCGCCCTTTTCGCGTCCGCGGTGACGGCGACGCCGCGCGTCGGGGCTCGGGGCTCGGGGCCGGCGGTGACGCCGGTGGAAAACGTCATCCCCTCTTGTTGTTGGACGATCGGTCTGATAGCCATGCGGTGACGGCGGCGGTCGGGCAGCCTGCCGCCGGAGCGGGCGGACCGGTCTTCTGGAGGACGGCGCGTGGGCGTGGAAGTCGTGGTCGAGGGCCTGACCAAGTCGTTCGGCAGGCAGGTGATCTGGGAGGACGTCACGCTGACGCTCCCGGCCGGTGAGATCTCGGTGCTGCTCGGGCCGTCCGGCACCGGCAAGTCCGTCTTCCTCAAGTCCCTGGTGGGCCTCCTGCGGCCCGAACGCGGGCACATCTGGATCGACGGGCACGACCTGGCCAACTGCAGCGAGAACAAGCTGTACGAGCTCCGCAGGCTGTTCGGCGTGCTGTTCCAGGACGGGGCGCTGTTCGGCTCGCTCAACCTCTATGACAACGTCGCCTTCCCCCTGCGCGAGCACACCCGCAAGAGCGAGGCGGAGATCCACCGCATCGTGATGGAGAAGATGGACCTCGTCGGCCTGATCGGCGCCGAGGGGAAACTCCCCGGAGAGATCTCCGGAGGCATGCGCAAGCGCGCGGGCCTGGCGCGGGCGCTGGTGCTCGATCCGGAGATCATCCTGTTCGACGAGCCCGACTCGGGCCTGGACCCGGTCCGCACGGCCTATCTGAACCAGCTCATCGTGGACCTCAACGCGGAGACCGAGGCGACCTTCCTCATCGTCACGCACGACATCAACACCGCCCGGACGGTCCCCGACGGCATCGGCCTGCTGTTCCGGCGGGAGCTGATCATGTTCGGGCCGCGGGAGATGTTGCTGTCCAGTGACGAACCGGTGGTGCGGCAGTTCCTCAACGCCCGCAGACACGGGCCGATCGGCATGTCGGAGGAGAAGGACGTCTCCGAGCTGGAGGCCGAGGCGCAGCTGGGGCACGATCCGGGGGTCCTGCCGCCGATCCCGCCGCAGCTGATGCCGAGCGAGAACCGGATGCGCCGTACCCAGCGCCCCCCGGGCGCGTGGCTGGCGGCCAACGGGGTCATCCCGCCGCCGAACTCGTTCGTGGACGATCGGGGACGCAACTGGCTGGAGGAGTACCCGAGGCTCGTCGCGGCCCACACCCGCGGGCAGGGGTGAGGCGGGCCTCCCGCGGGAGGGGCCTTCCCGGCGGCGCGTGCCGTACCGCGGCCGGTGCGGGATCCGGTCACCGGTCGCGGACCGGTGCTCCGACCGGCGCCCTCGGCGGGGTCGTGGCGGCGGTGTCGCGCGGACGAGGTTGGGAAAGGCCCGATGAGGATCCGTCCGCCGGGTTATGATCCGGCGATCGGGGACCTTTCGGCCCGTACGGCCGGGCCGTACGGACCCCGGTCCACCGCCCGGCCGCGCGACGGGAGACGAGCATGGCAGTGGAGGCCGGCAGGCCGTCTCGCCCGCTGAGGGTCGCCGGGGCCGTGCTCGGCGTGCTGATCGCCGTGCTGCTGGCGGCGGCTCTCTGGATCGGCGGGCAGCTGCGTGACGCGCAGGCGGCGGCGGACGACCGGGAGGCGGCGCTGCGCGCCGCGGGGACGCACGCGATGAACCTGCTCTCGGTGGGCTACCGGACCGTCGACGCCGACGTCGGGCGCATCCTGGACACCTCCACCGGGCCAGCCAGGGCCGAGTACGCCAGGACCGCCGAGGCGCTGCGGAGGACCACGACGGAGGAGAAGGTGGTCCAGACCGGCGCCCTGCGCGCGGTGGGGCTGGTCTCGCTGAACGGGGACACCGCCCGGGTGATGGTGGTCGGGGACGCCGTGATCGAGTGGGACGGGAGCAAGAACGCTCCGCAGGAGCGGTTCTACCGGTGGATCATGGAGGTCACCAGGACCGGAGGGAAGTGGCTCGTGTCGAAGGCGGAGCTGGTCCCGTGACGCGTGTTTCCCTGCTGGTCGGCGGGGTACTGACCGCCGTGGCGCTGGTGCTCGCGGTGGCGGTCGGCGTCATGTTCGCAGATCTGAGCAGGCTCCGCGCGGACGAGGAGGCCGGCAGGGAGGCGCTCGCGGCGGTCCGGTCGGTCGCCTCGGACATGCTCTCCTACGATCACCGCACGATCGAGCAGGATCTCGCGAGGGCCGCGGGATACGCCACGGGGGAGCTCACCGAGCATTACCGGCGGCTGTCGGCGACCCTGGTGCCGACGGCCAGGCGGCAGCAGGCGGTGCAGTCGGTGGCGGTCTCGGGCGCGGCGGTGGAGTCGGCCGGGCGCGACCGGGTCGAGGTGCTGCTGTTCATGAACGTGAGCACGGTGAAGACCCCGGCGGGGGAGAAGACGCCGCGCCGGCAGATCAGTCAGAGCCGGGCCCGTTTCGTGATGGTCAGGAAGGACTCCCGATGGCTGGTCGCGGAGTTGTCCACGCTGCTCGGAGACCCTCCGCCGCCGTGATCTCCCTGTCCGGGCATGGCGCGTTACCCAATTGTTGGTAAATCCTGTGTTTGAGAAACCTGCGGTCAGGGGTACACCCACCACGGCAGCGTCGATCGTCGGTCGGTTATCGGCTGGGGGTCGAGCCGCCGGGCGTCCGGGCGTTAACCTCTCCGAGGCGCGGGCATCGTCTGGAAGCCGGGCGGTGTGCCCGGCCGGCCGGTGGGAGAACTCCCAGCGTCCTGGCGGTTCCACGGCTGGAAGGCGGGATCCCGGGCTTGACGTTTCGGCTCCGACGAGCGATGCTGCGACCAACGTGGAGCATGCAGCGAGACTGAGGTGGACAGGCGTGTGCCGTTCGGCTACACTGCCCCTTTGCGCTGCCCTTTGACGACCCGCTTCTTTTGGTGCTCTGATGCATGGTCGTCTGGCGTGCGTGTAGTCAGTCCGCCGCGAGCCCTCGGAAGGACATCTGTTGGCAGCCTCGCGCAACGCCTCCGCCGTACCCGCCGGTCCCCGTCGTGTGTCTTTTGCACGGATTCAGGAGCCGCTCGAAGTTCCTGACCTTCTCGCCCTGCAGACCGAGTCCTTCGACTGGCTGCTCGGCAACGAGAAGTGGAAGGGGCGGGTCGAGGCGGCTCGCCAGGCCGGGCGCAAGGACGTTCCGGCCCAGTCGGGTCTCGAAGAGATCTTCGAGGAGATCAGTCCCATCGAGGACTTCTCCGGAACCATGTCCCTGTCGTTCCGGGACCACCGGTTCGAGCCGCCAAAGTACTCAGTCGATGAGTGCAAAGACAAGGACATGACCTACTCCGCCCCGATGTTCGTCACGGCGGAGTTCATCAATAACACCACTGGTGAGATCAAGAGCCAGACCGTGTTCATGGGTGATTTCCCGCTCATGACCGGGAAGGGCACCTTCATCATCAACGGCACCGAGCGTGTCGTGGTCTCCCAGCTGGTCCGGTCCCCGGGCGTCTACTTCGATCGCAGCATCGACAAGACCTCCGACAAGGACCTGTACGGCTGCAGGGTGATCCCCTCCCGGGGCGCCTGGCTCGAGTTCGAGATCGACAAGCGCGACAGCGTCGGCGTCCGCATCGACCGCAAGCGCAAGCAGGCCGTCACGGTCCTGCTCAAGGCGCTGGGCTGGACGAACGAGCAGATCCTCGAGCGCTTCGGCCAGTACGAGTCGATGCGCGCCACGCTGGAGAAGGACCACACGGCCGGCCAGGACGACGCCCTGCTCGACATCTACCGCAAGCTGCGTCCGGGCGAGCCGCCGACCAGGGAGTCGGCGCAGACCCTGCTCGAGAACCTGTACTTCAACCCCAAGCGCTACGACCTGGCCAAGGTCGGCCGCTACAAGATCAACAAGAAGCTCGGGGCCGACAGCGACATCACGCAGGGGACGCTGACCGAAGAGGACATCGTCGCCACCATCGAGTACATCGTCAAGCTGCACGCGGGCGAGGTCTCGATGAACGGTGCCTCCGGCCGCGAGGTCGTCGTCGAGACCGACGACATCGACCACTTCGGCAACCGCCGTCTGCGCACCGTCGGTGAGCTCATCCAGAACCAGGTCCGCCTGGGCCTGGCCCGCATGGAGCGCGTCGTCCGCGAGCGGATGACCACCCAGGACGTCGAGGCGATCACGCCGCAGACCCTGATCAACATCCGCCCCGTGGTGGCGTCGATCAAGGAGTTCTTCGGCACCTCCCAGCTGTCGCAGTTCATGGACCAGACCAACCCGCTGGCCGGGCTGACGCACAAGCGTCGTCTGTCCGCGCTGGGCCCCGGCGGTCTGTCCCGTGAGCGCGCGGGCTTCGAGGTCCGTGACGTGCACCCCTCGCACTACGGCCGCATGTGCCCGATCGAGACGCCGGAAGGACCGAACATCGGTCTGATCGGCTCGCTGGCCTCCTTCGGCCGGGTCAACTCCTTCGGGTTCGTGGAGACGCCGTACCGGAAGGTCGTCGACGGGCGGGTCACCGACCAGGTCGACTACCTCACCGCCGACGAGGAGGACCGGTACGTCATCGCCCAGGCGAACACGCCGATCGGCTCCGACGGCAGTTTCCTGGAGGACCGCGTGCTCGTCCGCCGCAAGGGCGGCGAGTTCGAGTCCCTGCGGGCCAACGAGGTCGACTACATGGACGTCTCGGCGCGCCAGATGGTGTCCGTGGCGACCGCGATGATCCCGTTCCTCGAGCACGACGACGCCAACCGCGCGCTCATGGGCTCCAACATGCAGCGCCAGTCGGTGCCGCTGCTCAAGAGCGAGGCTCCGCTGGTCGGCACCGGCATGGAGTACCGCGCCGCCACCGACGCCGGCGACGTCATCACCGCCGACAAGGCCGGTGTGGTGGAGGAGGTCTCCGCCGACTACGTCACCGTCATGAACGACGACGGCACCCGCACGACCTACCGGGTCGCCAAGTTCAAGCGTTCCAACCAGGGCACCTGCTTCAACCAGAAGCCGATCGTGGCCGAGGGCGACCGCATCGAGGTCAACCAGGTCATCGCCGACGGTCCGTGCACGGACGACGGCGAGATGGCGCTCGGCAAGAACCTCCTCGTGGCGTTCATGCCGTGGGAGGGCCACAACTACGAAGACGCGATCATCCTGTCCCAGCGCCTGGTCCAGGACGACGTCCTCTCCTCGATCCACATCGAGGAGCACGAGGTCGACGCGCGCGACACCAAGTTGGGCCCCGAGGAGATCACCCGGGACATCCCGAACGTCTCCGAGGAGGTCCTGGCCGACCTCGACGAGCGCGGCATCATCCGCATCGGCGCCGAGGTCGTCCCCGGCGACATCCTCGTCGGCAAGGTCACGCCCAAGGGCGAGACCGAGCTGACCCCCGAGGAGCGCCTGCTCCGCGCGATCTTCGGTGAGAAGGCGCGCGAGGTCCGTGACACCTCCCTCAAGGTGCCCCACGGCGAGCAGGGCAAGGTCATCGGCGTCCGCGTGTTCAGCCGCGAGGAGGGCGACGAGCTCCCCCCCGGCGTCAACGAGCTGGTCCGCGTCTACGTGGCCCAGAAGCGCAAGATCACCGACGGTGACAAGCTCGCCGGCCGCCACGGCAACAAGGGCGTCATCTCCAAGATCCTGCCGGTCGAGGACATGCCGTTCCTCGAGGACGGCACGCCGGTCGACATCATCCTCAACCCGCTGGGCGTGCCCGGCCGAATGAACGTCGGCCAGGTCCTGGAGACCCACCTCGGGTGGATCGCCGCCAGAGGATGGGACATCTCGGGCATCGAGGAGGCGTGGGCCGAGCGGCTCCGCGACAAGGGCTTCGGTCAGGTCGCCCCGCGCACCAACGTCGCCACCCCGGTGTTCGACGGCGCCAGCGAGGAGGAGATCGTCGGCCTGCTCGACAGCACCCTGGTCAACAGGGACGGCGGGCGGATGGTCGGCGAGAACGGCAAGGCGCGGCTGTTCGACGGCCGCTCCGGCGAGCCGTTCCCGCACCCGATCTCGGTCGGCTACATCTACATCCTGAAGCTGCTCCACCTGGTCGACGACAAGATCCACGCACGGTCGACCGGTCCGTACTCCATGATCACGCAGCAGCCGCTGGGCGGTAAGGCCCAGTTCGGCGGCCAGCGGTTCGGCGAGATGGAGGTGTGGGCGCTGGAGGCGTACGGCGCCGCCTACGCCCTCCAGGAGCTGCTGACGATCAAGTCCGACGACGTCCTCGGCCGGGTGAAGGTCTACGAGGCCATCGTCAAGGGCGAGAACATCCCCGAACCGGGCATCCCCGAGTCGTTCAAGGTCCTCATCAAGGAAATGCAGTCGCTGTGCCTGAACGTCGAGGTGCTCTCCAGCGACGGCATGTCCATCGAGATGCGGGACACCGACGAGGACGTCTTCCGCGCGGCGGAAGAGCTCGGCATCGACCTGTCCCGGCGTGAGCCGAGCAGTGTCGAAGAGGTCTGATCTAGAAGCTGAGGAGGGGAATACAAGTGCTGGACGTCAACTTCTTCGACGAGCTTCGGATCGGCCTCGCGACGGCCGACGACATTCGCCAGTGGTCGCACGGCGAGGTCAAGAAGCCCGAGACGATCAACTACCGGACCCTCAAGCCCGAGAAGGACGGACTCTTCTGCGAGAAGATCTTCGGTCCGACCCGGGATTGGGAGTGCTACTGCGGTAAGTACAAGCGCGTCCGTTTCAAGGGCATCATCTGTGAGCGCTGCGGCGTCGAGGTGACCCGTGCCAAGGTGCGCCGTGAGCGGATGGGCCACATCGAGCTGGCCGCGCCCGTCACGCACATCTGGTACTTCAAGGGCGTCCCGTCTCGTCTGGGATACCTGCTCGACCTGGCCCCGAAGGACCTCGAGAAGGTCATCTACTTCGCGGCGTACATGATCACGCATGTCGACAAGGACCTGCGTGAGCGCGACCTGCCGTCGCTCGAGGCGAAGATCTCCGTCGAGCGCCAGCACGTCGAGCAGCGCCGCGACGCGGACGTCGAGGCCCGGCAGAAGAAGCTCGAGTCCGACCTGGCCGAGCTGGAGGCCGCCGGCGCCAAGGGCGACCAGCGCCGCAAGGTCCGTGAGGGCGCCGAGCGCGAGATGCGCCAGCTCCGTGACCGGGCTCAGCGTGAGCTGGACCGGCTGGACGAGGTCTGGAGCCGTTTCAAGAACCTCAAGGTCCAGGACCTCGAGGGCGACGAGCTGCTCTACCGCGAGATGCGCGACCGCTTCGGCCGCTACTTCCGCGGCGGCATGGGCGCCCAGGCCATCCAGGAGCGCCTGTCCAACTTCGACCTCGAGGCCGAGGCCGAGAACCTCCGGGAGACGATCCGCAGCGGCAAGGGGCAGAAGAAGGCCCGCGCGCTCAAGCGTCTCAAGGTCGTCTCCGCGTTCCTGAACACCCGTAACTCGCCCAACGGCATGGTCCTCGACTGCATCCCGGTCATCCCGCCGGACCTGCGCCCGATGGTGCAGCTCGACGGTGGCCGGTTCGCGACCTCGGACCTGAACGACCTGTACCGCCGGGTGATCAACCGGAACAACCGCCTCAAGCGGCTTCTCGACCTCGGCGCGCCCGAGATCATCGTGAACAACGAGAAGCGGATGCTCCAGGAGGCCGTCGACGCGCTGTTCGACAACGGCCGCCGCGGCCGCCCGGTCACCGGACCCGGCAACCGGCCCCTGAAGTCCCTGAGCGACATGCTCAAGGGCAAGCAGGGCCGTTTCCGCCAGAACCTGCTGGGCAAGCGAGTCGACTACTCCGGCCGTTCGGTCATCGTCGTCGGCCCGCAGCTGAAGCTGCACCAGTGCGGTCTGCCCAAGCAGATGGCGCTGGAGCTGTTCAAGCCGTTCGTGATGAAGCGCCTGGTGGACCTGAACCACGCGCAGAACATCAAGTCGGCCAAGCGCATGGTGGAGCGGGCCCGCCCGGTCGTGTGGGACGTCCTCGAAGAGGTCATCACCGAGCACCCCGTGCTGCTCAACCGCGCGCCCACCCTGCACCGCCTGGGCATCCAGGCCTTCGAGCCGCAGCTGGTCGAGGGCAAGGCCATCCAGATCCACCCGCTCGTCTGCACCGCGTTCAACGCGGACTTCGACGGCGACCAGATGGCCGTGCACCTGCCGCTGTCGGCCGAGGCCCAGGCCGAGGCCCGCATCCTGATGCTGTCCACCAACAACATCCTGAAGCCGGCCGACGGCAAGCCGGTGACCATGCCCACCCAGGACATGATCATCGGTCTCTACTCCCTGACCACGATCAAGGACGATGACGAGAACGCCGTCGGCGCGGGACGGGTCTTCGGCTCGGTCTCCGAGGCGCTCATGGCCTTCGACCGGCGCGAGCTGGACATCCAGGCCAAGATCCAGATCAGGCTGAAGGGCGACGTCCCGCCGCCTCGCGGCTGGTCGGCTCCCGAGGGCTGGGAGCCGGGCGACTCCTACCGCCTGGAGACCACGCTGGGCCGGTGCCTGTTCAACCAGACGCTGCCGGCGAACTACCCGTACGTGAACTTCCAGGTCGGCAAGAAGCAGCTCTCGGTCATCGTCAACGAGCTGGCGGAGAAGTACCCGAAGGTCGAGGTCGCGGCCGCGCTGGACGCGCTCAAGGACGCGGGCTTCTACTGGGCGACCGCGCGGGTGTGACGATCTCCATCGAGGACGTCATCGCGCCGCCGAACAAGGCCGAGATCATGGAGTCGTACGAGCGCCGGGCCGACAAGGTCCAGCGGGAGTACGAGCGCGGTCTCATCACGGACGAGGAGCGCCGTCAGGAGCTCATCGAGATCTGGACGCACGCGACCAGTGACGTGACCGACGACATGCAGAAGGCGTTCCCGAAGACCAACCCGGTCTGGATGATGGTCCAGTCGGCGCCCGAGGAAACCTGATGCAGGTCCGCCAGATCTCCGGCATCCGCGGTCTGGTGTCCAACACCAAGGGTGAGACGATTCCGCGTCCGATCAAGGCCTCGTTCCGCGAGGGCCTGTCGGTGCTGGAGTACTTCATCTCCACCCACGGACAGCGGAAGGGCCTGGCGGACACCGCGCTGCGGACCGCCGACTCGGGTTACCTGACCCGTCGTCTGGTGGACGTCGCGCAGGACGTCATCATCCGCGAGATCGACTGCGGTACCGACCGCGCGGTCCCGCTGCACGTCGGTGAGCGCGACGCCTCCGGCAACCTCGTCAAGGCGGAGAACGCCGAGAGCAACGTGCACGGCCGCATCCTGGCCGAGGACGTCGAGGTGGACGGCAAGGTCGTCGTGCCCGCGGGCGTCGACATCAACGACACCCACGTGACCGCGCTGGTCGAGGCCGGCGTGGAGACCGTCAGGACCCGCAGCGCGCTCGTCTGCGAGGCCAAGATCGGCGTCTGCGCCACCTGCTACGGCCGTTCGCTCGCGACCGGCAAGCTGGTGGACGTCGGCGAGGCGGTCGGCATCATCGCCGCCCAGTCGATCGGTGAGCCGGGCACGCAGCTGACGATGCGCACCTTCCACACCGGTGGTGTGGCGGGTGCGGACATCACCCACGGTCTGCCCCGTGTGCAGGAGCTCTTCGAGGCGCGCATCCCCAAGGGTGTCGCCCCGATCAGCGAGGCCGAGGGCCGGGTCCGCATCGACGAGACCGACAAGACCCGGAAGATCGTGATCACGCCGGACGACGGTTCCGACGAGATCGCCTACCCGGTGTCGATGCGGTCGCGTCTGCTGGTCTCCGACGGCCAGCGGGTCTCGGTCGGCCAGCAGCTGATCGCCGGTGCCGTCAACCCCAACGAGGTGCTGCGCATCCTCGGCCCGCGGGCCGTGCAGCTGCACCTGGTGGCGGAGGTCCAGCAGGTCTACCGCTCGCAGGGTGTGTCGATCCACGACAAGCACATCGAGATCATCGTGCGCCAGATGCTCAAGCGCGTGAACGTGCTGGAGTCCGGCGACACGGACATGCTCCCCGGTGAGCTCGTCGAGCGGCCGCGCTTCGAGCGGATGAACCGCGAGTGCGTGGCGGAGAGCGGCACGCCGGCCTCCGGCCGTCCGGTCCTCATGGGCATCACCAAGGCCTCGCTCGCCACCGAGTCCTGGCTGTCGGCGGCGTCCTTCCAGGAGACCACCCGGGTGCTCACCGACGCGGCGATCCACGCCAAGTCGGACTCGCTCCTCGGTCTCAAGGAGAACGTCATCATCGGAAAGCTCATCCCGGCCGTACCGGCATGCCGCAGTACCGCAACATCCGGGTGGAGCCCACCGAGGAGGCCAAGGCCGCGATGTACACCGTCGGCGGTTACGACGGTTCGGCCGCGGACTACACCTTCGGCTCGGGCTCGGGCGAGGCCGTGCCGCTGGAGGAGTACGACTTCGGCCAGTACAACCGCTGACCTCTCGGTCGCGGGCAGGTCCTGAGCGGCGCCCGGGTCCCTTCGGGGACCCGGGCGCCGTATCTCTTGGTACGGCTTGACCTGATCTTTGCGGCGAAAGCTGTACGTTATGAGGAGAACGGCCGGAGAGGTCGTTCGCAACGGGTAAACTCATGCGGGGACCCGACAGCGATCGGCCGGAAACCGGTCGCGGGAGTCACGACACGGATCCGGACGATTGCGACAGCGCCCGGCAGGTGCAGCGGTTTTGACGTGTTGCGCTTGACTGGGTAGTCTCTACTTTCGTGCCCGTGGCTTCATGGGCCCTCACGCGTGCGCGTCGGCAGGTTTCCCACGGGGAGTCGACGGAGGCGCCGTGTGGTCTCCTCCACTGGGCCGGCCTAGCTCGGGAGTGGCGCGACAAGAGCGCGACACGCCCGACCGCGTGGGTCGGAGTGGATGGAAAACCAGCAGGTCATGACACCGGCAGTACCTGCGAAATGAACGACCATTCGAATTACCGGCAAGCACGAACGGAGACGCGGTGCCTACGATTCAGCAGCTGGTCCGCAAGGGCCGCCAGGACAAGGTCACCAAGACCAAGACCCCGGCGCTCAAGGCCAGCCCCCAGCGACGCGGCACCTGCATGCGCGTTTACACCACGACCCCGAAGAAGCCGAACTCGGCGCTCCGCAAGGTCGCGCGTGTCCGGCTCACCAACGGCATCGAGGTCACGGCCTACATTCCGGGTGTCGGTCACAACCTCCAGGAGCACAGCATCGTGCTCGTCCGCGGTGGTCGTGTGAAGGACCTGCCGGGTGTTCGCTACAAGATCATCCGTGGTTCGCTCGACACCCAGGGTGTCCGCAACCGCAAGCAGGCCCGTAGCCGTTACGGCGCGAAGAAGGAGAAGTAAGAATGCCTCGCAAGGGTTCTCCTGGCCGTCGTCAGCTCATGGCTGACCCGGTCCACAACTCGCCGCTGGTCACCGCGCTCATCAACAAGGTGCTCCTGGACGGCAAGCGCTCCATCGCGCAGTCGATCGTCTACGGCGCCCTGGAGGGGTGCAAGGAGAAGACGGGCAACGACCCGGTCGTCACCCTGAAGCGCGCGCTGGACAACGTCAAGCCCACCCTCGAGGTCCGCAGCCGCCGTGTCGGTGGCGCGACCTACCAGGTCCCGGTCGAGGTGCGCGCCGCGCGCAGCACCACCCTGGCCCTGCGTTGGCTGGTGCAGTACTCCCGCGCCCGCCGCGAGAAGACCATGACCGAGCGCCTCATGAACGAGCTCCTCGACGCCAGCAACGGCCTCGGCGCGAGCGTCAAGAAGCGCGAGGACACCCACAAGATGGCCGAGTCCAACAAGGCCTTCGCCCACTACCGCTGGTAACAGCGGGTTCGACGAGACGACGAGGACGCGAGAGAAGTGGCCACCACGACCGCTCTTGACCTGGCCAAGGTCCGCAACATCGGGATCATGGCCCACATCGACGCGGGCAAGACCACGACGACCGAGCGCATCCTGTTCTACACCGGTATCACGTACAAGATCGGTGAAGTCCACGAGGGCGCAGCCACCATGGACTGGATGGAGCAGGAGCAGGAGCGTGGCATCACCATCACCTCCGCTGCCACCACCTGCGAATGGCTCGGTCACACGATCAACATCATCGACACTCCGGGTCACGTGGACTTCACCATCGAAGTGGAGCGCTCGCTGCGTGTCCTCGACGGTGCCGTCGCCGTGTTCGACGGTGTGGCGGGTGTCGAGCCCCAGTCCGAGACGGTGTGGCGTCAGGCCGACGGTTACGGCGTGCCGCGCATCTGCTTCGTCAACAAGATGGACCGGGTCGGCGCGGAGTTCCACCGCTGCGTCGACATGATGGTCAACCGCCTGAACGCCACGCCCGCCGTCATCCAGCTTCCCTGGGGCGTCGAGGCCGGCTTCAAGGGCGTCATCGACCTGGTGAAGATGAAGGGCCTGCTCTGGAGCGCCGAGGCGGCCAAGGGCGAGATGTACGAGGTCGTGGACATCCCGGCGGACCACGCCGAGGCTGCCCGCGAGTGGCGTGACAAGCTCGTCGAGACCGTCGCCGAGAACGACGACGAGCTGATGGAGCTCTTCCTCGAGGGCGTCGAGCCCACCGAGGAGCAGCTGGTCGCGGCCATCCGCCGCGCCACGCTGGCCAGCGCCATCAACCCGGTCCTGACCGGCACCGCGTTCAAGAACAAGGGCATCCAGCCCCTGCTCGACGCGATCGTCGCCTACCTCCCCGCGCCGACCGACATCCCGGCCTTCCGGGGCCACGCGGCCGGCAACGAGGAGGAGGTCGTCGAGCGTCACGCGGACGTCACCGAGCCGTTCTCCGCGCTGGCCTTCAAGATCATGAGTGACCCGCACCTGGGCCGGCTCACCTACATCCGCATCTACTCGGGCACGCTCGAGACCGGCACCGCTGTGGTCAACTCGGTGAAGGGCAAGAAGGAGCGGATCGGCAAGATCTACCAGATGCACGCGAACAAGCGCGAAGAGCGCCCGTCCGCGCACGCCGGTCAGATCGTCGCCGTGATGGGCCTGAAGGACACCACGACCGGTGACACCCTGTGCGACCCGGCCCACCCGGTCGTCCTGGAGTCGATGACGTTCCCGGCCCCGGTCATCAACGTCGCGATCGAGCCCAAGACGAAGAGCGACCAGGAGAAGCTCAGCACCGCCATCCAGCGGCTGGCCGAGGAGGACCCGTCCTTCCAGGTCCGCCGTGACGAGGAGACCGGTCAGACGGTCATCTGGGGCATGGGCGAGCTTCACCTGGAGATCCTCGTCGACCGGATGCGCCGCGAGTTCAAGGTCGAGGCCAACGTCGGCCGGCCGCAGGTGGCCTACCGGGAGACCATCCGCCGCAAGGTGGAGAAGATCGACTACGTCCACAAGAAGCAGACCGGTGGTTCCGGCCAGTTCGCCAAGGTCATCATCGACATTGAGCCGCTGGGCGAGGGCAACGACGGGTACGAGTTCGAGAACAAGGTCTCCGGTGGCCGCATCCCGCGGGAGTACATCCCGTCGGTCGACGCGGGCGCCCAGGAGGCCGCCGAGTTCGGTGTTCTCGCCGGTTACCCCATGGTCGGGGTGAAGGTCACCCTGCAGGACGGTGCCTACCACGAGGTGGACTCGTCCGAAATGGCCTTCAAGATCGCTGGCTCGATGGCCTTCAAGGAGGCCGCGCGCAAGGCGGACGCCGTAATCCTGGAGCCGGTGATGGCCGTCGAGGTCATCAGCCCCGAGGACTACATGGGTGACGTCATCGGTGACCTCAACGGTCGTCGCGGGCAGATCCGGGCGATGGACGAGCGCGCAGGCGCCCGTGTCGTCCAGGCGATCGTGCCGCTCTCTGAGATGTTCGGCTACGTGGGCGACCTCCGTAGCAAGACGCAGGGACGTGCGAGCTTCAGCATGCAGTTCGACTCCTACGCGGAAGTGCCCCAGCACATCGCCAAGGAGATCGTCGCGAAGGTCCGGGGCGAGTAGTTGACTGCCAGGCCGGCCTCGAAGGGGGTCGGCCTCCCCGAACCCGAGTGAAAAGACGAAAGTCAAGTCAGAATCTCTAAGGAGACAGACCAGTGGCCAAGGCCAAGTTCGAGCGGACCAAGCCGCACGTAAACATCGGCACCATTGGGCACATCGACCACGGCAAGACCACTCTGACCGCGGCGATCACCAAGGTGCTCCACGAGCGTTTCCCGAACCTCAACGAGGCGACCCCGTTCGACAAGATCGACAAGGCGCCGGAGGAGAAGGCTCGTGGTATCACGATCTCCATCGCCCACGTCGAGTACCAGACCGAGAAGCGCCACTACGCCCACGTGGACTGCCCCGGTCACGCCGACTACGTGAAGAACATGATCACCGGTGCGGCCCAGATGGACGGCGCGATCCTCGTGGTCGCCGCCACCGACGGTCCGATGCCGCAGACCAAGGAGCACGTCCTCCTGGCCCGCCAGGTCGGTGTCCCCTACATCGTGGTGGCCCTCAACAAGGCCGACATGGTGGACGACGAGGAGATCCTGGAGCTCGTCGAGCTCGAGGTCCGCGAGCTGCTCTCGGCTCAGGAGTTCCCCGGCGACGACCTGCCGGTCGTGCGCGTCTCCGCTCTCAAGGCCTCGAGGGCGACGAGAAGTGGGGCGACAGCATCATCGAGCTGATGACCGCCGTCGACGAGAACGTCCCCGAGCCGACCCGTGACGTCGACAAGCCGTTCCTGATGCCGATCGAGGACGTCTTCTCGATCACCGGCCGCGGCACCGTCGTGACCGGCCGTATCGAGCGCGGCATCGTCAAGGTCAACGAGACCGTCGACATCATCGGCATCAAGCAGGAGAAGACCACCACCACGGTCACCGGCGTCGAGATGTTCCGCAAGCTGCTCGACGAGGGCCAGGCCGGTGACAACGTCGGTCTGCTCCTGCGCGGCATCAAGCGTGAGGACGTCGAGCGCGGCCAGTGCATCATCAAGCCGGGCACGACCACCCCGCACACCGAGTTCGAGGCCCAGGTCTACATCCTGGCCAAGGACGAGGGCGGCCGCCACACGCCGTTCTTCAACAACTACCGTCCGCAGTTCTACTTCCGTACGACTGACGTGACCGGTGTCGTGAACCTTCCCGAGGGCACCGAGATGGTCATGCCCGGTGACAACACCGAGATGACCGTCCAGCTCATCCAGCCGATCGCGATGGAGGAAGGCCTCAAGTTCGCGATCCGTGAGGGTGGCCGCACCGTCGGTGCGGGCAACGTCACCAAGATCCTCAAGTAGTACGACCGCGGAGCGGCGGCCGGCTCTCGCAGAACGAGACCGGCCGCCGCGCCGCGCGGGGCTCCCGCAGCTCCGCACGCGACCCACGAACCGTGATCTCGCAGCTGCTTCGGCCGGATGTGACCGAAGCGACTGCCAGATCACGGAAGAAAGCGCAGATCTCGAGCGTCTGCTACGTGGGGACGGGAGACGGGCCGGAACGCCGGAAGGCGTGGCGGGCCCGGATCCGCATATAGCGGCCGCCGGCCGCATGTAACTTTTTCAGACGACAGCGAAGGACACCGAGGCCATTATGGCGGGACAGAAGATCCGCATTCGGCTCAAGGCCTATGACCACGAGGTCATCGACGTTTCGGCCAAGAAGATCGTCGAGACGGTGACGCGGACTGGCGCTAAGGTCGCGGGCCCGGTTCCGCTGCCGACGGAGAAGAACGTGTACTGCGTCATCCGCTCGCCGCACAAGTACAAGGACAGCCGCGAGCACTTCGAGATGCGCACGCACAAGCGGCTGATTGACATCATCGACCCGACGCCGAAGACGGTCGACTCGCTCATGCGACTCGACCTCCCCGCCGGCGTTGACATCTCGATCAAGCTCTGAGGGAACGCACTGACATGGCTAAGCAGATCAAGGGCGTCCTGGGCAAGAAGCTCGGCATGACCCAGGTCTTCGACGCGGACAACCGCATGGTCCCGGTGACCGTGGTCGAGGCCGGTCCGTGCGTCGTGACCCGCGTCCGCACCCCCGAGAAGGACGGCTACTCCGCCGTGCAGCTCGGCTTCGGACAGGTCGACCCGCGGAAGGTCAACAAGCCGCTCGGCGACTACCTGCGCAAGCACGACATCACCCCGCGCCGTTACTTCACGGAGATCCGTACGGACGACGCGGCCGAGTACACCATCGGCCAGGAGATCTCGGCCGACACCTTCGAGGCCGGCCAGTTCGTCGACGTGACGGGCAAGAGCAAGGGCAAGGGCTTCGCCGGTGTCATGAAGCGTCACGGCTTCGGTGGTCTGGGCGCCTCGCACGGTACCCAGCGCAAGCACCGCTCGCCGGGCTCCATCGGTGGCTGCGCCACCCCGGGCCGCGTCTTCAAGGGCCTGCGCATGGCCGGTCGGATGGGCAACGTCCGCACCACCATCCAGAGCCTGAAGATCCACGCCGTGGACGCCGAGAAGGGCCTCATCCTCATCAAGGGTGCGGTTCCCGGCGCCAACGGCAGCCTGGTCCTCATCCGCACCGCTGCCAAGAAGGGGGCTGCCAAGTGAGCACCATTGACGTCCTCGACGCCAGCGGCACGAAGGCCGGCTCGGTCGACCTGCCCGAGGACATCTTCGGGGCCAAGGTCAACGTTCCGCTGATCCACCAGGTGGTCGTGGCCCAGCTCGCCGCTCGCCGGCAGGGCACCCACAAGGCCAAGACCCGCGGTGAGGTCAGCGGTGGCGGCAAGAAGCCGTACCGCCAGAAGGGCACTGGCCGCGCCCGTCAGGGTTCGACCCGCGCCCCGCAGTTCACCGGCGGCGGCACCGTCCACGGTCCGGTCCCGCGCGACTACTCGCAGCGGACCCCCAAGAAGATGAAGGCCGCCGCGCTGCGCGGCGCCCTCTCCGACAGGGCGAACGGCGGCCGCGTCCACGTGGTCAGCGGCCTGGTCTCCAGTGAGACCCCCAAGACCAAGGCGGCCCTCGAGTCGCTGCGGAAGATCACGCAGGCTCGCAGCGTGCTGGTCGTCGTCGACGAGGGCGACGAGCTCACCTGGATGAGCCTGCGCAACGCCCCGGAGGTCCACCTGCTGGACGCCGGGCAGCTCAACACGTACGACGTGCTCTGCTACGACGACGTCGTTTTCACTCAGGAGGCGTACGACCAGGTCGTCACGCGTCTGAGCAAGAGCGGGAAGGAAGACGCCTGATGGAGAAGATCGCCGACCCGCGCGACATCATCATCAAGCCGGTTGTCTCCGAGAAGAGCTACGGCCTGATCGACGAGCACAACAAGTACACGTTCCTGGTGCGGAAGACGGCCAACAAGACGCAGGTCAAGATCGCCATCGAGCAGATCTTCGGCGTCAAGGTGGCGAGCGTCAACACCATCAACCGCCAGGGCAAGCGCAAGCGGACCAAGTTCGGCTACGGCCAGCGCCCGAGCACCAAGCGTGCGATCGTGAGCCTGGTCGAGGGCGACCGGATCGACATCTTCGGTCAGGGCTGAACCGCTCGCCAGTAAGTGACGCGCCGAGCGCCCCCGCCGGGAGGCGGGGGCATTCGGCCGGATCAACCGACAAAGGATGAACGAAAAAGATGGGCATCCGTAAGTACAAGCCGACGACCCCGGGTCGCCGCGGCTCGAGTGTCTCGGACTTCGCCGAGATCACCCGCAGCACGCCCGAGAAGTCGCTGCTCGCCCCGCTGCACAGCAAGGGCGGCCGCAACGTCCACGGGCGGGTCACCACCCGCCACCAGGGCGGCGGTCACAAGCGCGCCTACCGGATCATCGACTTCCGGCGCCACGACAAGGACGGGATCCCGGCCAAGGTCGCTCACATCGAGTACGACCCGAACCGCACCTCCCGGATCGCGCTGCTGCACTACGCCGACGGGGAGAAGCGCTACATCCTCTGCCCGACCGGCCTCAAGCAGGGCGACAAGATCGAGAACGGCCCCGCGGCCGACATCAAGCCGGGTAACTGCCTCCCGCTGCGCAACATCCCGACCGGTACCTTCATCCACGCGGTGGAGCTCCGTCCGGGCGGCGGCGCCAAGCTGGGCCGGTCCGCCGGTGCGCAGATCCAGCTGCTCGCCAAGGAGGGCCAGTACGCCACGCTGCGCATGCCCTCCGGCGAAATGCGCCAGGTCGACGTGCGCTGCCGGGCCTCCATCGGCCAGGTCGGCAACGCCGAGCAGGGCAACATCAACTGGGGTAAGGCCGGCCGTATGCGGTGGAAGGGCAAGCGCCCCACCGTCCGCGGTGTCGCGATGAACCCGGTCGACCACCCGCACGGTGGTGGTGAGGGCAAGACGTCCGGCGGTCGTCACCCGGTCAACCCCAAGGGCAAGCCCGAGGGACGGACTCGTGCGGCGAACAAGGCCAGCGACCGCCTGATCATCCGTCGTCGGACCAAGCGGAAGAAGCGGTAGGAGCAGCCGAAATGCCACGTAGCCTTAAGAAGGGTCCCTTCGTGGACGACCACCTTCAGAAGAAGGTGGACGCTCAGAACGAGAAGGGCACCAAGAACGTCATCAAGACGTGGTCGCGGCGCTCCATGATCGTGCCCGACATGATCGGTCACACGATCGCCGTCCACGACGGCCGCAAGCACGTCCCGGTGTTCGTCACCGAGGCGATGATCGGTCACAAGCTCGGTGAGTTCGCGCCCACGCGGACCTTCCGCAGCCACGTCAAGGAAGACCGCCGCAGCCGGCGATAAGCGCCTGGGCGGGGAAGCCGAGCCGCGAACGGCCGGAGGGCGACAGCCCTTCCGGCCGCGGCCAGGCGAGGCGGACTCGACCCATACGAAGCAGAAGGTAAGAGGAGTAAGCGATGGAAGCCAGGGCTCAGGTGCGATTCGCGCGCCACACGCCCATGAAGGCCCGCCGCGTGGTGGACCTCATTCGCGGGCTGCCCGCTTCGGAGGCGCAGGCCGTGCTGCAGTTCGCTCCCCAGTCGGCGAGCGAGACCGTGTACAAGGTGCTGTCCAGCGCCATTGCGAACGCGGAGCACAACTTCAACCTCGACCGTGACACGCTCGTCGTGAGCCGTGCCTGGGTCGACGAGGGCCCCACCCTGAAGCGGTTCCGTCCCCGCGCCCAGGGTCGTGCCTATCGGATCAACAAGCGGACCAGCCACATCACCGTGATCGTGGAGTCCCGCGAGCCGAAGGGGAGGACCCGCTAGTGGGTCAGAAGGTCAACCCGCACGGGTTCCGCCTCGGCATCACGACCGACTTCAAGAGCCGGTGGTACGCCGACAAGCTCTACAAGTCGTACGTGGCCGAGGACGTGGCGATCCGCCGCATGCTGAAGAAGGGCATGGAGCGGGCCGGCATTTCCAAGGTCGAGATCGAGCGGACCACCGACCGGGTTCAGGTCGACATCCACACCGCCCGTCCGGGCATCGTCATCGGCCGCCGCGGCGCCGAGGCGGACCGGATCCGGGGCGACCTCGAGAAGCTGACCAAGAAGCAGGTCCAGCTGAACATCCTCGAGGTCAAGAACCCTGAGATCGACGCCCAGCTCGTCGCCCAGGGCGTGGCCGAGCAGCTGTCCAGCCGTGTCTCGTTCCGTCGGGCCATGCGCAAGGCCATGCAGTCGGCCATGAAGAGCGGCGCCAAGGGCATCCGGGTGCAGTGCTCCGGTCGTCTGGGCGGCGCCGAGATGTCCCGCTCGGAGTTCTACCGCGAGGGCCGCGTGCCCCTGCACACGCTCCGCGCGGACATCGACTACGGCCTGTACGAGGCCCGTACCACCTTCGGCCGCATCGGCGTGAAGGTGTGGATCTACAAGGGTGAGGCTCCGACCAGCCGCGCCGAGCGTGAGGCGGCTGCCGCCGGCGCCCGTGCGGGGCAGCGTCGCGAGCGTGACGACCGTCGTGGCGGCGCCGGTGGCGACCGTCCGCGTCGTGGCGGCGGCGCCGGTGGCGACCGTCCCCGTCGTGGCGGCGGCCGCGGCGACCGTGCACCCAGGACCGAGGCGGCTTCGCAGGCCGCCCCCGAGACCGGCCCGGCTGCGCAGCCGGGTGCTGAAGGGAGCTGACCATGCTGATCCCGCGCAGGGTCAAGCACCGCAAGCAGCACCGGCCCGACCGCAGCGGCGCCGCCAAGGGCGGCACGCGCGTCGTGTTCGGCGAGTACGGCATTCAGGCGCTTGAGCACTCCTACGTGACCAACCGCCAGATCGAGTCGGCTCGTATCGCGATGACCCGCCACATCAAGCGTGGCGGCAAGGTCTGGATCAACATCTACCCGGACCGTCCGCTCACCAAGAAGCCGGCCGAGACCCGCATGGGTTCCGGTAAGGGTTCGCCGGAGTGGTGGATCGCCAACGTCAAGCCCGGTCGCGTCATGTTCGAGCTCTCCGGTGTCGCCGAGCCGGTGGCCCGTGAGGCGCTGAAGCGGGCGATCCACAAGCTCCCGATGAAGTGCAAGGTCGTTAAGCGTGAAGTGGGTGAGGCGTGATGGCTAAGGGCCTGACCGCCGGTGAGCTGCGGGTGGAGGACCAGGACACCCTGGTCCAGAAGCTGAAGGAAGCCAAGGAGGAGCTGTTCAACCTCCGCTTCCAGGCCGCGACCGGCCAGTTGGAGAGCCACGGGCGGCTGCGCGCCGTCCGCCGCGAGATCGCCCGTATCTACACCGTGATGCGCGAGCGGGAGCTCGGCATTGTGACGGTTGAGAAGGAGTCGAGCGATGGCTGAAGCAACTGAGAGCACGACCGAGGCGCGGAACTACCGCAAGACCCGCGAGGGTCTGGTCGTCAGCGACAAGATGGACAAGACTGTCGTCGTCGCCGTCGAGGACCGCGTCAAGCACCGCCTGTACGGCAAGGTCATCCGCAGGACGACCAAGTACAAGGCGCACGACGAGGCCAACAGCTGCGGCGTCGGCGACCGCGTCCTCCTGATGGAGACCCGGCCGCTGTCGGCCAGCAAGCGCTGGCGGGTCGTCGAGATCCTCGAGAAGGCCAAGTAGCAACGCGCCTCGTGGGGGGTGGCAGGTCCACCCCCCACGACGGCGTCCAAGGGTGTGGGGGCTCGCCCCCGCACCGCCTGCGGCGGCGGCCGCCGGCCAGGGAGACCGGGCCCCGGACGGGCCGGTGCGTCACACGACGGACCGGCCGCGGTGCGGGGCGCGGCGCTTCCGGGCCGACGGGCTGTCGCCGGGGGAAAAAGACCACAGTAGGTTCCGCAAGGCTCGCCCGCCCGGGGCGAGAACCGGCGAGACAAACAGGAGTAGACGTGATCCAGCAGGAGTCGCGACTCAAGGTCGCCGACAACACGGGTGCGAAGGAAGTCCTCTGCATCCGGGTGCTCGGCGGCTCGGGTCGGCGCTACGCCGGTATCGGCGACATCATCGTCGCCACTGTCAAGGACGCCATTCCCGGCGGCACCGTGAAGAAGGGCGACGTGGTCAAGGCCGTCGTCGTCCGCACTGTCAAGGAGCGCCGCCGGCCCGACGGCTCCTACATCCGCTTCGACGAGAACGCCGCCGTCATCATCAAGGACAGCGGTGACCCTCGCGGCACGCGTATCTTCGGTCCCGTCGGCCGCGAGCTGCGTGACAAGAAGTTCATGCGCATCATCTCGCTCGCGCCGGAGGTGTTGTAAATGTCGAAGCTGCATGTGAAGAAGGGTGACCTGGTCCAGGTCATCGCCGGCAAGGACAAGGGTGCCAAGGGTCGTGTGATCGCCGCCCTCCCGCGCGAGGACCGCGTGGTGGTCGAAGGCGTCAACATGATCAAGAAGCACACCAAGGAGAGCCTGCAGGGCCCGCGCGGCGCCAAGACCGGCGGCGTGCAGACCATGGAGGCTCCCATCCACGTGAGCAACGTCAAGAAGCTCAAGGATGACGAGAAGCCCGCCAAGAAGGCCGACAAGAAGGCCGACGAGTCGGGTGAGGACAACTGATGACTGCCACCTCTGAAGAGCGCACGCTCCCTCGCCTCAAGCAGCGTTACCGCGAGGAGATCGCCGCGAAGCTGCAGGAGGAGTTCGGGTTCGAGAACGTCATGCTGATCCCCACGATCACCAAGATCAAGGTGAACATGGGTGTCGGCGAGGCGGCCCGCGACTCCAAGCTGATCGAGGGCGCCGTCCGCGACCTCACGGTCATCACCGGTCAGAAGCCGGCCGTCGTGCGGGCCCGCAAGTCCATCGCCCAGTTCAAGCTGCGCGAGGGCATGCCGATCGGTGCGCACGTCACGCTGCGCGGTGACCGCATGTGGGAGTTCCTGGACCGTCTGCTGTCCCTGGCGCTTCCCCGTATCCGCGACTTCCGCGGCCTGTCGCCGAAGCAGTTCGACGGCAACGGCAACTACACCTTCGGTCTCACCGAGCAGGTCATGTTCCACGAGATCGACCAGGACAAGGTCGACCGGCAGCGTGGCATGGACATCACGGTCGTGACCACCGCCAAGACCGACGACCAGGGCCGGGCGCTGCTGAAGCACCTCGGCTTCCCCTTCAAGGAGGCCTGATCATGGCGAAGACGTCGCTCAAGGTCAAGGCTGCTCGCAAGGCCAAGTTCGAGGTCCGGGCCTACACCCGGTGCTCGCGCTGTGGCCGCCCCCGCGCCGTGTACAGGAAGTTCGGCCTGTGCCGCATCTGCTTCCGTGAGATGGCGCACCGGGGCGAGCTGCCCGGCATCACCAAGTCGAGCTGGTAGTCGCGCACGGTTCCGCGATGGCGGGACCGTGCGGCGCCGGCCGTACAAGAGAAGTCATATTCACCGGGCGCTGTTCGAAGAAAGCGCCCATGACCGCACCGTAGGTCCCCTGGGGAAACCGCGGTGAGGAAGGCCACCGGCCATGACGATGACCGACCCGATCGCAGACATGCTGACGCGTCTGCGAAACGCGAACTCGGCGTACCACGACACCGTGGCCATGCCGTACTCGAAGATCAAGGCGCACATCGCCGAGATCCTCCAGCAGGAGGGTTACATCCAGGCCTGGAGCGTCGAGGACGCCAAGGTCGGAAAGAACCTCGTGGTGGAGCTCAAGTTCGGGCCGAACCGTGAGCGTTCGCTCGCGGGCCTGCGCCGGGTTTCCAAGCCCGGCCTGCGGGTCTATGCAAAGAAGGACAACCTGCCTCGAGTCCTGGGTGGACTGGGTGTCGCGATCATCTCGACGTCCGGTGGCCTCATGACCGACAAGCAGGCCGGCAAGCGTGGTGTGGGCGGGGAAGTCCTCGCCTACGTTTGGTAGAAGGGAGGCATACAGCATGTCGAGAATCGGACGGCTGCCCATCCCTGTACCGAGCGGCGTCGACGTCACCATCGACGGTCGGGATGTCACGGTCAAGGGCCCCAAGGGCACGCTCTCGCACACGGTGGCGGAGCCGATCGAGGTCGCTCGGGCGGAGGACGGCACTGTCGCCGTCACGCGTCCCAGCGACGAGAACAAGGTCCGCGCGCTGCACGGTCTGTCCCGCACGCTGATCGCCAACATGGTGACGGGCGTGACCCAGGGATTCTCCAAGACCCTGGAGATCGTGGGCGTCGGTTACCGCGTCCAGGCCAAGGGCCCGACTCAGCTCGAGTTCGCCCTCGGTTTCAGTCACCCGGTGATCGTGGACGCCCCCGAGGGCGTCACCTTCCGCGTCGAGAAGCCGACGCTGTTCCACGTGGACGGCATCGACAAGCAGAAGGTCGGCGAGATCGCCGCGAACATCCGCAAGCTGCGCAAGCCCGACCCGTACAAGGGCAAGGGCGTGCGCTACCAGGGTGAAGTTATCCGCCGCAAGGTCGGAAAGGCTGGTAAGTAGGCATGGCTGGCAAGACTGCGTTCGGCAAGCACACGGCCGCCCGCGCCGTCTCGCGGGCCCGCCGCCACGGCCGAGTCCGCAAGAAGGTGGTCGGCACGGCCGCGCGTCCGCGCCTGGTCGTCAACCGCTCCACCCGACACCTGTTCGTGCAGATCGTCGACGACACCCAGGGTCACACGCTGGTGAGCGCCTCCACCATGGAGAGCTCGCTGCGCGCGGCCGAGGGCGCCAAGACCGACAAGGCGAAGCAGGTCGGCGAGCTCATCGCTCAGCGGGCCAAGGCTGCCGGTATCTCCGCGGTCGTGTTCGACCGCGGTGGCAACCGCTACGCAGGCCGCCTCGCGGCCCTCGCGGACAGCGCACGCGAAGGCGGGCTGGAGTTCTGATGACTCCGTCCCGAGGATCGCAACTGATGGCCCGTATGACGAATGAGAAGAGGAACCACTGATGGCCGGAGCTCCGCGTCGCGGTGGCGCCGCCGGTGGCGAGCGGCGTGACGGTCGTCGTGACGACCGCCGCGGTGGCAGCGCTGACAAGGGCGTCTCGTACATCGAGCGCGTCGTGAAGATCAACCGGGTGGCCAAGGTCGTGAAGGGTGGTCGTCGCTTCAGCTTCACCGCCCTGGTTATCGTCGGTGACGGTAACGGCATGGTCGGTGTCGGTTACGGCAAGGCCAAGGAAGTCCCCGCGGCCATCGCCAAGGGCGTCGAAGAGGCGAAGAAGCACTTCTTCCGGGTGCCCCGCATCCAGGGCACCATCCCGCACATCGTGCAGGGTGAGGAGGCCGCCGGAGTCGTCTTCCTGCGTCCGGCCTCGCCGGGTACCGGTGTCATCGCCGGTGGTCCGGTGCGCGCCGTGCTGGAGTGCGCCGGCATCCACGACGTCCTGTCCAAGTCTCTCGGCTCGGACAACCCGATCAACATCGTGCACGCCACGGTGGCCGCTCTGAAGGGCCTCAGCCGCCCCGAGGAGATCGCGGCCCGCCGCGGCCTGCCGATCGAGGACGTCGCGCCCAAGGCGATGCTCAAGGCTCGCGCCGAGGGCATCGCGGAGGCCGCGGCGGCGAAGGCGGTGAGCTAGTCGATGGCACGCCTGAAGATCACTCAGGTCCGCTCGAAGATCGGCGGCAAGCAGAACCAGCGCGACTCGCTGCGCTCGCTCGGTCTGAAGCGCATCGGCGACGTCGTCGTCAAGGAGGACCGCCCGGAGATCCGCGGCATGGTCTCCGTGGTGACGCACCTGGTCACCGTGGAAGAGGTCGACTGACATGGCAGAGAACACTCCGCTCCGCATCCACCACCTGCGGCCGGCTCCGGGCGCCAACAAGTCGAAGGTCCGCAAGGGCCGCGGCGAGGCGTCCAAGGGCAAGACCGCCGGTCGTGGCACCAAGGGCACGCGGTCCCGGAACACGGTCCCCCTCGGCTTCGAGGGCGGCCAGGTTCCGCTCCAGCGCCGTCTGCCCAAGTACAAGGGCTTCTCCAACGCCCTGTTCAAGACGACCTACCAGGTCGTCAACCTGGACCGGCTCGGCGAGCTGTTCCCCGAGGGTGGCGACGTCACCGTCGAGGCCATGGTCGCCAAGGGCGCGGTCCGTAAGAACCAGCTCGTGAAGGTCCTGGGAACCGGCGAGATCTCCGTGGCGTTGAACGTGCAGGCGCACGCCTTCTCCGCCAGCGCCAAGGAGAAGATCGCCGCCGCCGGGGGCTCCGTCTCCGAGCTGTAGGCATTGATCACGTGGCGCGGAGGCCCTTCTGGGCCTCCGCGCCCGCGGTGCGTTAGAGTTCGCTGGACAATGGGTGTCAACTCATTTTCATGGACTCGTTGACTTGAGATACCAAGATGGATCACCCCCGCACCATCGCTGACCGACCTCGCCTTTCAGGCGCGCAGGAGGGACCGTGCTGACCGCGTTTACCCGAGCGTTCCGTACGCCGGACCTGCGCAAGAAGTTGCTCTTCACACTGGGCATCATCGCGCTGTTCCGTCTCGGCTCGGTTCTTCCGACTCCGGGTGTTCACACCGAAAACATCGCCCTGTGCCTCAAGGAGGCGCAGGCCGGCGATGCGGGCAATATCTACGGGATGGTGCAGCTGTTCAGCGGCGGCGCGCTGCTGAAGCTGTCCGTGTTCGCGCTCGGCATCATGCCGTACATCACCGCGAGCATCATCCTCCAGCTCCTGGTCGTGGTCATCCCCCGCCTCGAAGCCCTCAAGAAGGAGGGGCAGGCGGGCCAGACCAAGATCACTCAATATACGCGTTACCTGACGATCGGCCTGTCGGTCCTGCAGTCGACGGCCTTCATCGCGCTCGCGCGCAGCGGCCAGCTGTTCCCCGGCTGCCGTCAGGAGGTCCTGCTCGACAAGGACAACGTCTTCACCATCGTGACGATGGTGCTGGTGATGACCGCGGGCACCGCCGTGATCATGTGGCTGGGCGAGCTCGTCACCGACCGGGGCGTCGGCAACGGCATGTCCATCCTGATCTTCACCCAGGTCATCGCGGTCTTCCCGTCCGAGCTGCTGAACATCGGCCGGCAGAAGGGCGCGTTCGTCTTCGCCGTGGTCATGGTCGTCGGCATCGCGATGATCGCCCTGGTCGTCATGGTCGAGCAGGCCCAGCGCCGGGTCCCGGTGCAGTACGCCAAGCGCATGGTCGGACGCCGGATGTACGGCGGGACCTCCACCTACATCCCGCTGAAGGTGAACCAGGCCGGCATCATCCCGGTCATCTTCGCCTCCTCGCTGCTCTACCTGCCGCAGCTGGTCACGACCCTGTTCAGCGGCACGGAGGAGCCGAACGCGGTCGTGCAGTGGATCCAGCAGAACCTGGTCACCGGCGACACCCCGGCCTACATGATCACGTTCTTCCTCCTGATCGTCTTCTTCACCTACTTCTACGTGTCCATCACCTTCAACCCCGTTGAAGTGGCCGACAACATGAAGAAGTACGGTGGTTTCATCCCGGGTATCCGCCCGGGACGCCCGACGGCCGAGTACCTGAACTACGTGCTCTCGCGACTCACGGCTCCGGGATCGCTCTATCTGGGCTTGATCTCCATGGTGCCGATCGTCGCGCTGGCGCTGGTCGGAGCGAGCCAGAACTTCCCGTTCGGAGGCACGAGCATTCTGATCATGGTGGGTGTCGGTCTTGACACCGTGAAGCAGATCGAGAGCCAGCTGCAGCAGCGCAACTACGAAGGCTTCCTGAAGTAGTGCGCCTCGTCCTGGTGGGGCCCCGGAGCGGGTAAGGGGACTCAGGCCCAGTTCATCGCATCGAACCTGTCAATCCCGAAGATCTCGACAGGGGATATCTTCCGTGCCAACGTCTCGGGCGGTACGGAGCTCGGCAAGCTTGCCAAGGAGTACATGGACCGCGGCGACCTCGTGCCCGACGAGGTGACCATCGCCATGGTCCGCGACCGCCTCTCCGAGGACGACGCGCGGGACGGCTTCCTGCTCGACGGCTTCCCCAGGAACGTGCCTCAGGCCGAGATCCTGAAGAAGATGCTCGCGGAGTTCGGGGTCGCGCTGGACGTCGTCCTGGAGCTCGTGGTCGACGAGGACGAGGTGGTCCGCCGCCTCGCCGGCCGTCGCACCTGCGGTCAGTGCGGCCGCATCTGGCACGTCGACTTCGACGACAAGAAGGACGACATCTGCGACGCCTGCGGCGGCAGCCTCTACCAGAGGGACGACGACAAGGAGGAGACCGTCCGGCGCCGTCTGGAGGTCTACCAGGAGCAGACCGCTCCGCTGGTCTCGTTCTACGCCGACGAGAAGATCCTCGTCGGGGTGGAGGCGGCCGGCCCGGTGGAAGAGGTCACCCGTCGCGCGATGGAGGCCCTGGCGCCCTACGTCGACTAGCGATTCGCGTCCGGCACGCCACCCGCGGGGAGCGCCCCGCGGGTGGCGTGCTGTCGTTAGGAGAAGCTTTCTAGGGCACAATCGGGGGAATTGAGCTCCCGAATCGCCCGTTTAATCACCCCAGGGGGTGCATACGTGTTCAAGAAGAACCGGCACGGGATTCAGATCAAGACGCCGGAGCAGCTGGAGAAGATGCGTGCCGCGGGCCTGGTGGTCGGACGGACGCTGCAGCTGCTCAAGGAGAGCGTCCAGCCGGGCATGACGCCGCTGGACCTCGACGCGATCGCGGAGAAGGCGATCCGGGACGAGGGCGCGATCCCCTCCTTCAAGGGCTACCAGGGCTTTCCGGCGACGATCTGCGCGTCGGTCAACGACGAGGTCGTCCACGGCATCCCCGGTGACCGCCGGAAGCTGTGTGAGGGCGACATCATCTCGATCGACTGCGGAGCCATCCTGGACGGCTGGCACGGCGACTCGGCCGTCACGGTCCCGGTCGGCGAGGTGGACCCCGCGCTGACCGAGCTGATGCGGGTCACCGAGGAGTCCATGTGGCAGGGGATCGCCGCGCTGAAGCCGGGCGGTCACCTGTCCGACGTGGGTCACGCGGTGGAGAAGTACGTCCGCTCCCAGGGCCGCTACGGCATCCCGCAGGAGTACGGCGGGCACGGGATCGGCACCGAGATGCACATGGACCCCTGGGTCGCCAACCACGGCAAGCCCGGCAAGGGGCCGAAGCTGGAGGTGGGCATGTGCTTCGCGGTGGAGCCGATGGTCAACCTGGGAACCGCCCGGACCAAGGTGCTGGCCGACGACTGGACCGTCGTCACCATCGACGGCAAGCCCTCCGCGCACTTCGAGCACAGCGTCGCGGTGACACATAATGGACCGTGGGTGCTGACCGCGCTCGACGGGGGGAAAGAGCGGTTTGCCGACGTGCTGGGAGAGAGCGCGGGCTAGCGGCGACGCGGCCCGCCATGGTGAGCGGATGTGAGCGATGATGGCGGCTGGTCCGCAGATGCGGGCGTCGGACGACGACAGGGACAGGATCGCCTCGGTGCTCCGTGAGCACTACGCGCAGGGCCGCCTGACCGTCGAGGAGTTCGACGAGCGGCTCGAGCAGCTCTACGCGAGCAGGACGTACGGGGAGCTGGCCACGCTCACCTCCGACCTGCCCGACGTCGACCTGCGCGCGATGCGGGAGGTCGCCCCGCGGCGGCCGGAGGCGAAGGCGGAGACGGTGAGGACGCGCCTGCTCGCCATGTGGGCCCCCTGGGCCGTCGCGGTCAGCATCAACTGGGCGATCTGGCTCGCGGTCGGAGTGGGCGACGGCCTTGACTTCCCCTATCCCTGGCCGCTGTGGGTGATGGGGCCCTGGGGTGCGATCCTGCTGGTCGCGACCGTCCTGATGAAGTTCGGAGACGATCGGAAGCCGTAATAGTGCACACTCGGCGGCGAGTGTGCATTCCTCCGCAGAAGGGCGGGCCGGAGCTTCCTAACGTGAGCGGTGTCCGAACGACGGACCCCGTCACAGGAGGAAGACATGAGCAAGGCCCGCACCCTTCTCGCCGCCACCGTCCTCGCCGGCTCGCTCGCCGCCGGTCTGGCCGCGGTGCCGGCCCAGGCCGCGACCGCCGGCACGGCCACCGCCGCCGCGCAGGAGGCGCAGGGGTCGAAGCACTTCTTCGGCCCGTACTACTCGAAGTTCGGCGGTGGAGAGAGCTTCGGCAAGCGCTCCTACTTCAAGGGCTACTGGATCAAGCAGGGCGGCCGGTACTGGTTCCACGGCGACCTGTTCGACCGGGACCGCGACCGCGAGTACAGCTACGTCTGGTTCAAGTGGCACGACAAGTTCGGCACCCACACCAAGTACTACAAGACGTTCGGCGGCCGGCACTTCACCAAGTTCGGCGGCTTCAAGAAGAGCAGCGGCTTCGACGACTTCAAGATCCGCGTCTGCGAGGGCGACAACCGCTTCGACGACTGCGGCGGCTGGGGTGACGCCTTCTAGGGGCGGCCGGGAAGGCCGACCGACACGAGCCCGCCGGTGACACGGTCACCGGCGGGCTTTCCGCTCGCTCGGGGGGTATGCTGTCTGGTGGTTGTGTCAAGCACCGGCCGGCGGTTTCGCATTTCATCGCCCGGTGCCGTACACTCCTTCTTCGGTTCACTATGACCATTGCGCCTCAGCGGTGTCGCTACCGCCGCCTCTCCTGGAAGCGCATGGTCGCGGCTGCTTAGTGTTCCGAAGCCTCAGACGACCGATCAGTGAAACGCGAGGGACATGGCCAAGAAAGACGGCGCCATCGAGATCGAGGGCACTGTGGTTGAGTCGCTCCCGAACGCAATGTTCCGGGTCCAGCTCGACAACGGCCATAAGGTCCTGGCCCACATCAGCGGGCGGATGCGCATGCACTACATCCGAATCCTTCCCGACGACCGGGTTGTCGTCGAACTGAGCCCCTACGACCTCAGTCGTGGGCGGATCGTCTACCGATACAAGTAAGCGTCTGAGGGACGAATAAGGACTATGAAGGTCAAGCCGAGCGTCAAGAAGATCTGCGACAAGTGCAAGGTGATCCGCCGGCACGGTCGCGTCATGGTGATCTGCGACAACCTGCGCCACAAGCAGCGTCAGGGCTAGTCGCCGCAGAAGGTCTCACGGAGTCCGCTCGATAAGAGGCGGACTCGATCCATGTGGGGCCCATCGGACGAGGGAGGTCCCGCCGGTCCGGCGAGGAGAGCGGAGACGCTCCCCGCGGCGGAGAGGCGAGGCGGACCCCGTCCGGAAGAACGGTAATCGCGTTTCACACCTGCGCAGGCGGCCGACGAGGCCGTACCCCGCAGGAGACCCCCGGTCGGAGGCCGGGGCCCTCACCCCGGGCATGGGGAGGGGAAGTGAAGCGTAGGACCTCCGCCACAAAGAAGGAGAATGCCCGACCATGGCTCGCCTGGTTGGCGTCGACCTCCCCCGCGACAAGCGGCTGGAGATCGCTCTCACCTACATTTTCGGAATCGGCCGCACTCGCGCGCTCGAGACCCTGAAGGCCACCGGCGTCAGCGGCGACCTCCGGGTGCACCAGCTCACGGACGAAGAGCTCGTGCCGCTGCGTGACTACATCGAGGCGAATTTCAAGATCGAGGGTGACCTCCGTCGCGAGATTCAGGCCGACATCCGCCGCAAGATCGAGATTCAGTCCTACCAGGGCATCCGGCACCGTCGCGGTCTTCCCGTGCACGGCCAGCGCACGCAGACCAACGCGCGCACCCGCAAGGGCAAGAAGAAGACCGTCGCCGGCAAGAAGAAGCCCGGTAAGAAGTAGTCCGCGCAGCCGCAGGACCGAAGACCTCAGGAGTGAAGGCAAACAATGCCTCCTAAGAGCCGCCAGGGTGCACCGAAGAAGGTGCGCCGCAAGGAAAAGAAGAACGTCGCTCACGGGCACGCCCACATCAAGAGCACGTTCAACAACACGATCGTTTCGATCACCGACCCGAGCGGGAACGTGATCTCCTGGGCCAGCGCCGGCCACGTCGGGTTCAAGGGCTCTCGCAAGTCCACCCCGTTCGCCGCGCAGATGGCCGCCGAGAACGCCGCTCGCCGCGCCATGGAGCACGGCATGCGCAAGGTCGACGTCTTCGTCAAGGGCCCGGGTTCCGGCCGCGAGACCGCCATCCGCTCGCTGCAGGCGACCGGCCTGGAGGTTGGCTCCATCCAGGACGTCACCCCCGTGCCGCACAACGGCTGCCGCCCGCCCAAGCGCCGTCGCGTCTGAGCCCCAGGAGAAGATAGAAAATGGCTCGTTACACGGGTGCGGACTGCAAGCTCTGCCGTCGGGAGAAGGTCAAGCTCTTCCTCAAGGGCAAGAAGTGCGAGTCCGCGAAGTGCCCCATCGAGATCCGTCCTTACCCGCCGGGTGAGCACGCCGCGGGCGTCCCAAGGAGTCTGAGTACCAGCTCCAGCTTCGTGAGAAGCAGAAGACCCGCCGCATCTACGGCGTCCTCGAGAAGCAGTTCCGCAACTACTACGAGGAAGCCAACCGCAAGGGCGGCAAGACCGGCGAGAACCTCCTCCAGATCCTGGAGAGCCGTCTCGACAACGTGGTCTACCGCGCCGGGTTCGCCGAGTCCCGCGACGCCGCCCGCCAGCAGGTCCGTCACGGACACATCCTGGTGAACGGCAAGAAGGTCGACATCCCGTCGTACCGCGTCCGCGAGCACGACATCGTCGAGGTCCGCGAGCGTTCGCGCAACCTGCTGCCCTACGAGGTGGCGCGCGCCACCGCCGGTGACAAGACGTTCCCGGCGTGGCTGGGCGTCGCTCCGGAGGCCATGCGCATCCTGATCCACCAGCTCCCGGTCCGTCAGCAGATCGACACCCAGGTCCAGGAGCAGCTGATCGTCGAGCTCTACTCCAAGTAGCGGCTCTTCACGGGTGCCGTGCGGCTTGCCGTACGGCACCTATGCTGTTGTTATCGAGCGGCGTCAAATAGCGGGCGCCGCACGTCAAGGGGAGAACCCACATGCTGATCGCTCAGCGCCCGACCCTCCTCGAGGAGAGCATCGAGGAGACCCGGTCCCGGTTCGTCATCGAGCCGCTGGAGCCGGGCTTCGGCTACACCATCGGCAACTCGCTGCGGCGCACGCTGCTGTCGTCCATCCCGGGCGCGGCCGTGACCAGTATCCGCATCGAGGGCGTGCTGCACGAGTTCTCGACCGTCCCGGGGGTCAAGGAGGACGTCACCGACATCATCCTGAACCTCAAGGAGCTGGTCGTCTCCTCCGAGCACGACGAGCCCGTGGTCATGTACCTGCGCAAGCAGGGTCCCGGTGACGTCACCGCCGCCGACATCGCGCCCCCGGCCGGTGTCGAGGTGCACAACCCCGAGCTGCGCATCGCCACGCTGAACGGCAAGGCGAAGCTGGAGATGGAGCTGACCGTCGAGCGCGGTCGCGGCTACGTCTCCGCGGCGCAGAACAAGCAGCCGGGCCAGGAGATCGGGCGCATCCCGATCGACTCGATCTACTCGCCGGTGCTCAAGGTCACCTACAAGGTCGAGGCGACCCGTGTCGAGCAGCGCACCGACTTCGACCGTCTGATCCTGGACGTCGAGACCAAGGCCGCGATGAAGCCCCGCGACGCGGTGGCCTCCGCGGGCAAGACCCTGGTCGAGCTGTTCGGTCTCGCCCGCGAGCTGAACGTCGAGGCCGAGGGCATCGACATCGGCCCGTCGCCGACGGACGCGGCCCTGGCCGCGGACCTGGCGCTGCCGATCGAGGAGCTGAACCTCACGGTCCGCTCCTACAACTGCCTCAAGCGCGAGGGCATCCACACCGTGGGCGAGCTCGTCGCGCGCAGCGAGCAGGACCTGCTGGACATCCGCAACTTCGGTGCGAAGTCCATCGAGGAGGTCAAGCAGAAGCTGCACGAGATGTCGCTCGCGCTGAAGGACTCCCCGCCCGGGTTCGACCCGACCGCGGTGGCCGGCGGCGGTTACGACGACGACGACAGCGCCTACGTCGAGACCGAGCAGTACTGATTCCGCGGGGGCGCCGCCCCCGCGATCCCCGGAGGGCCCGGCTCCTCAGGGACTGTTCACCGCACGGGAACCGCTCGCGGTTCCCGTGACCCCGGAGGGCGCCGCCTCTCCGGGACTGATCGCCACACGGGAGCCGCGAGCGGTTCCCGTGGCCCGACCCCGGTACCTGACACGGCCGGGGCGGGTTCACTCTCAAGGAGAACGAAATGCCCAGGCCCACCAAGGGTGCCCGTCTCGGCGGCAGCCCGGCCCACGAGAAGCTGATCCTGGCGAACCTCGCCACCCAGCTGTTCCAGCACGGCCGGATCAAGACCACCGAGGCGAAGGCGAAGCGTCTGCGCCCGCTGGCGGAGAAGCTGATCACCAAGGCGAAGAAGGGCGACATGCACAACCGTCGCCAGGTGCTGACGGTCGTCCGCGACAAGGGTGTCGTCCACCACCTCTTCACCGAGATCGCCCCGACCTTCGCCGAGCGTCCCGGCGGCTACACCCGGATCACCAAGGTCGGCCTCCGCAAGGGCGACGCCGCCCCCATGGCGGTCATCGAGCTGGTTTCCGAGCCGCTGAACACGGTCCGGGTCGCCAAGGCTCCGGCCGCCGCCGAGGCTCCGGCCGCGGAGAAGGCCGAGGAGGCCACCGAGGCTCCGGCCGAGGAGACCGCCGAGGCCCCCGCCGCGGAGAAGAACGACGAGGCGACCGAGGCTCCGGCCGAGGAGACCGAGGACAAGAAGGACAACGCCTGATCTCTCAGGCTGGGTGAACGGGTCCGGCATCCCCGCATCGGGGATGCCGGGCCCGTTCCCGTTCTCCGGGAGGAACAACGTGGTACGGCTGCGCCTGGATCTCGCCTACGACGGCACCGAATTCTCCGGCTGGGCCCGGCAGCCCGGCAGGCGGACGGTCCAGGGGGAGATCGAGGAGGCGCTCGCCAGGGTCCTGCGGCTCGGTGAGCCTCCCGCGCTGACCGTGGCGGGCCGGACCGACGCCGGGGTGCACGCCCGGGGACAGGTGGCGCACCTGGACCTGGAGGAGGAGGCGCTCGCGGCGGTGGAGGGCCGCGCGGGGTCGCGCGGGCCCAGGCGGCCCGAGGGGGCCGGGGGCGCCGCGCCCGCCACCGGGGACACCGGGGGACCGGGGTCGCGGGAGCGGCTGGAGGAGCGGCTCTCGGCCCTGCGCAGGAGGCTCGCCGGAGTACTTCCCCAGGACGTCAGGGTTCATCGCGTCACGGAGGCCCCTGAGGGCTTCGACGCGCGTTTCTCCGCGCTGTCCCGCCGGTACGCCTACCGGGTGTGCGACGCGCCCGGGGGCGTGGACCCGCTCCGCCGCCGGGAGGTCGTCTGGTACGCCCGCCCGCTCGATCTGGACCGGCTCAACGCGGCCGCCGCGCGGCTGCTCGGCGAGCACGACTTCGCGGCGTTCTGCAAGAAGCGCGAGGGCGCGACGACGATCCGCGAGCTGCAGCGGCTGGACTGGGTCCGGGAGGAGGGAGAGGGCGGGATCCTGGTCGCGACGGTGGTCGCCGACGCCTTCTGCCACTCCATGGTGCGCGCGCTGGTGGGATCGCTGCTGGCGGTCGGGGAGGGACGTCTCGGAGTGGAGTGGCCGGGGCAGGTGCTGGCGAGAGCCGTACGGGATTCCGGGGTGCACGTCGCACCGGCGCACGGGCTCTGCCTGGAGGAGGTGCGCTACCCCGGGACGGAGGAACTGGCGCTGCGGGCCGCGCTGACCCGCCGGGTGCGGGTGCTGAGGGCTGAGGCGGGCCCGTCACCACGTGCTGAGGGCTGAGGCGGGCCCGTCACCACGTGCTGAGGGCTGAGGCGGGTCCGCCACGCGTGTCGCGGGGCGGGCCCGTCAGCGGGTCAGGCGGCGCTCGACGACCTTGGAGGTCTGGTCGCGGAAGGCTCCGCTGAGCTTGCCGAGGCCCTTCTCCTTCGCCGTGGGGGTGTGGCCGTCGGCGAAGGTGGCGTAGCTGAACACGATGTAGCGGCCCCACACCAGCCCCGCCGCGTACCCGCCCGCGATGTGCATGCGTTCGGCCCCGCTGCCGGAGCCGCCCCGCAGGCCGCGGAACCACAGGTTCTTCTCGAGGTTCTTGGCCTGGTCGACCTTGACGGCCGACTCGCGGGTGGGCAGGACGGCGACGCCCGTGGTGACGGCGTACTTCTTCTTGCGGTCGACGTAGGTGGCCCGCAGCACGCGGCGGCAGTCGCCGTCCTCGAGCGCCGTGGCGAACGTGCCCGCCGCCGCCTTGTCGCAGTCCTGGGTCAGGTGGGTCTTGACCCGGGTGAAGGTGGTCCCCGCGACGGTCACCTTCTTGGCGAAGGCGTCGGCGAGGGTCATCTTGCCCGGGTCGGTCAGCTCGGAGTTGAGCAGCGTGGTGTCGATCAGCTCTTCGGTCGGGATGTTCTCGGGGCTCTCCGCGATCGGGTCGGCGGTCTCCGGTACGGCGGTCGGCCGGGCGGGCTGCTGGTCGGAGGCGTTGAACGACCGGTAGGCGAAGAAAGCGCCGGTGCCGATGCCGCCGACCACGACCGCGACCGCGGCGGCCACCAGGACGATCCTGCCCCGGCCGGGGGACGCGGGAGCGGCGGCGCGAGGCGCCGAGGGCTCGGGCGCGACCGCCGAGGGCGGCTCGAA
>NZ_CDRNDK010000013.1:0-36124 GCF_977012225.1 Planomonospora algeriensis
GGCCGGGACGCGGCCCGCGCCAGCCGTACCGCGCGCGCCTCCCGCGACTCGACCGGGCGCAACACCGGTCCAGCCGGGACGGGCGGCCGGAACGTCGCCTGCGACTCGATCTGGTGCCATACCGGCTCACCATGGACGGGCGGCCAGGGCACCGCCTGCGGTTCGACCGGGATGGACGGCAGGGGCGCCGCCTGCGGGGCGGGCTCGGCCGTACGGGGCACGGGCACGGCCGACACCTCCTCGATCGGCACCTCTTTGACCGGCACTTCCTCGACCGGCGTCTCCTCGGCGGCCACCGGCGCGCACACGCTCGGCCGCACCCACGCGGTCGCGGGCATGCCCTGCTCGTCCAACCGGGCGGCGCGGATCAGGTGCTGGCGGGCGCGGATCTGCGCGCCGGAGGGCGCCCGGTAGTCGTGCGCGTCGACGCGCAGGCATCCGTGGTCGTACGGCGGATGCCCGCAGACCGCGCACCCCATCGGCAGCGGCGGCCGGGAGGGGGAGAAACAGGGCCCGCAGACGGGCTCTCCCTCGGCGTCCGGAGGGCTAAGGTGTCGCATGGGTCAGGACCTCGATTCCTGATCAAGGGCCCGGTACGGCGTTGCGAGCGCCTGCCGGGCCCGGTTTATGCGGGGGTGGAGCTCAGATCTCCAGCTCGGCGACCTCCGGTCCGGCAGCCTCTCCCTCCGCCTGGTCGAGCAGGGCGGCGAGCGACTCGTGAGCGCGCAGACGAGTCACCGTCACGGATACCGGTAAGGAAAAGGATCAGCGGGTAGTTCACGGCCATCGCCAGGGACACCTGAGCTGCCATGGCAAATCAACAGCTGTCATGGCAGCTTGCCTCTGTTGTGCGTGAGTGGTCAAGCTGTTTGGGCATTTTCGGGAACGAACTCTGGGGCGTGGGATGGCGTATCTGTACATTCAGGTCGCCGATGACCTGCGGCGGCGCATCCAGTCTGGAGAGTTCCCTCCGGGGGCCCAGATTCCGACCCGGGAGCAGATCAACAAGCAGTACAAGGTGTCGGCCGCTGTCGCGATCAAGGCGCTGAGCGTCCTCGTCACTGAGGGCCTGGTGGAATCCCGCCCGGGAGCCGGAGCGTATGTACTGCCACCGCGCGAGCGGCTGCAGCTGTCGCGGGAATGGCATCGCGAGGTGCGCGGCGGCTCGCCGTTCGCCGGTGACATGGAGACCCAGGGCAAGACGCCGAGGTGGCGTGCTCACAGCCGGTCCGACGCGGCGACGGCCGAGGTGGCGCGGCGACTCGGCATCGCCGAGGGCGACCCGGTCATGCGGACCGTGTACGTCTACACCGCCGACGACGAGCCGGTGCAGCGCGCCGTCTCCTGGGAGCCGTACGGGCTGACGGAGGGGACGCCGATCGCCTTCCCCGAGGACGGCCCCCATGGCGGCCGCGGGGTCAAGGACCGGATGGCGGTGATCGGCGTCACCGTGACGCACCGCCGGGAGGTGCTGTCCTCCCGGGGCGCGACCGTGGAGGAGGCCCGGGATCTGGGCATCGCGACCGGCGCGGTCGTGACCGTGCTGCGCCGGACGTACTTCGCCGACGACCGCCCGGTGGAGACGGCCGACATCGTCGCCGCCGGGGACCGCGCCGAGTTCGTCTACGTTCTGCCCATCGGCTGAGCCCCGGCCATCGCGCCCGCGCCGCCGGTGCGCCCACTGCCCACCGCCGGGCGGCGAGCGACGAGCGGCGTGGCGGCGAGCGGTGTGGCGGCGCCCGCTCAGGACCCCTTCGTGCAGGTGAGCACGATGGTGCTGCCGATTTTGACCTTGCTGCCCGGGCGGTGCGACTGCTTGGTCACCGTCCAGTTCTCCGGGAGGAGCACGATCGTGTCGTAGGCGTCCTGCGAGCCGAGCTTGATGTCCTTGAACTCGTTCCATCCCTGGTCGACCAGCCACTGCTTCGCGACCGCCGCGTTCTGGCCCTTGAAGTCGGGCAGTTTGATGTATTCCGACTTGTCCGGCCCGGCTTCCGGCAGGCCGGTGTCCTCCGGCGCCGCCTGCGCGGCCTTGGCGCCGACCGTCCGGCTCGGGGCCGCCGTGTCCGTCGTGCCGCCCGCACTGCCCACGGCCACGCCGCCGAGACAGCCGGCGCCCAGGGCGAGGATGGCGATCAGCGCGACGGCCGCGCCGGAGAAACCGGGCCGCGCGGGCGGCGGCACGGAGGGCTGGTAGGTCACGAGGAGTCCTTGGGGATCAGGCGGCCGGAGCCGCGTCCAGGCAGGCGATGTCGCCGACCGCGGCATGGAGGCGGCGGCCGGATCGCATCACAGCCCGCCTCGCCCCTGCCGCATCGATAGGAGAAGAGTAAAGACTGTGAACACTGTATGCAAGTGTTTCTACCGTGACAGCTCTATCAACAGTCGATCTGCGGATGGACGGTCCGCGGCGCTCTTCCGCAGGGAGGCGGCGACGGCCTCTCTGAGCGGCACGGGGAGCATCCGGAGGTCGGGGTGGTGGTTGACGATCTGATCGGCGACGGCCCAGGTGGACCGGCCCCCGAAGGGCAGGCGTCCGGTGGCGGCGAAGTACATGGTGACGCCCCAGCTGAAGATGTCCGAGGCGGGACCCACCCGGCGGCCTTCGACCTGCTCGGGCGACATGAACGCGGGGGTGCCCGCCACCCCGCGCGAAACGGTGAGCCGGTCTATGGCCCGGGCGATGCCGAAGTCGATCACACGGGGACCGTCCTGCGCCACCAGGACGTTGGCCGGCTTGAAGTCCCGGTGGACCACACCGGCCCCGTGGATCCCGTTGAGCGCCGCGGCCGTCGCGATGGAGAGCCGGATCATGCTGTCCGGAGGACGCGGCCCCTCTCGGCGGACGAGTTGTTCGAGCGAGGGACCCGGCACGTATTCGCTGACGATGTAGGGCATGCCGTCGTGGATGCCGAGATCGAGCACCCGGGCCGTGGCGAACCCCGGGACCCGCCGGGCGGAATCGGCCTCGGCCAGGAAGCCCTTCTCCTCACCGAAGGCCACCGGGGTGTGCAGGAGCTTGAGCGCGACCTGCCGGCCGTCGGGCGATCGAGCGAGGTAGACCGCTCCCTGGCCTCCCTCGCCGAGCTTGACCAGGAGGGCGTACGCACCGACCCAGCGCAGCACGGAAGAGCCCGTACCGCCGGACGGACCCCTACCAACGGACGGATCTCCACTGACAGACGGACCCGCACCGACGGACGAGCCCCTCCCGACGGATGGGCCCGCACCGGCGGGCGAGGCCGTACCGCCGGACGAGGTGTGGCCGAGAGGAGGCTGGGTCGCGGTGGGTGCGGCATGCGGCCGCGGCTGTCCGTGCGCCGTCTTGTTCCGCAGGATGAGGAGCTGGATCGTTCCGGCCACGCAGGTGCCGAACCAGATGAAAGACGTGACCGTCCAGCGCCCGTCCTCCTTGGGGACGTTCTCCAGGGCCGAGGAAGCCGCCAGGACGCCTGCTTCGACCGCGAGGTAACCGCCCGCGATGGTCCACAGGGTACGGCTGCGCAGCCGGTGGGCCAGGTAGGCGATCACGAACGGAATCGGAAACCCGCCGCAGCAGAAGAACGGCGCCAGCACCCAGCCCAGGCTCAGACTCGGGGCCGGGGCCTGCCTGGTCCGGCGAGCGATCCGGTCTGAGCCGAAGGTCATGATCCGCATCATAGGCAGCGATTAGTGGTAAATCGCGACTTCGGTCCAATCGAGAGGGCGAGTCGACCCCCTAGAGTTGGGACTCGTGGATCGAGCTCAGGTCGTGGTGCGGCGGTTGAAGAACGGCGAGTCCGTCCGGGTGGGAAAGGTGCTCTCTCGCGAGAGGGGCGTCTTCTCGGTCCGGTGGAACGACGACGGGACCGAGGAGGACCTCCGGCTGGACTCCCGTAACCTGCTCGCCGCCGAGGGGACGCTCCGCTTCCTTTCCCTGGTGGCTCCGGACGAGGTCATCCGGAGGTTCACCGATGACGCTCTCGGGTCGGTGCTCCAGCTGCTCGGCGAGCATCCCAAAGGATTGAAGGCTCAGGACATCAAGTCGAAACTCCTGGAGTTCGGTCTCGGGAAAGAGTCCGTCGACAGACTGTGGAAGCAGATCCAGGGCAGACTCGCCAAGCACGACGACGTCCACGTCGCGTCGAACGTCTACCGTGTCAAGCCGTCCGAGGTCCTGCCGTCCGTGACCCCGCCCTCCGAGGCGCCGCCGTCCGTGACCGCGCCGTCCGTGACCGCGCCGGACGACGGCGTGGCCGGCAGGCCCGAAGCGGCCCCGGCGCCTGAACCGTCGAAGACCGTCGTCCCCGGAGCGGCGGCCGGATCATTCCCGGCGCGACTGGCCGCACTCCTCGGCGCCAAGCACCCGCGCGAGATCCAGGAGTACCTCGCCGAGCCGCTCCGCACCGGCCTCGCCCTCGGCAGGTTGGACTTCTCAGCGATCGACCGGTTCCTGGGCGAGCTGGACGGGGCCGATCGCCGGATCCTCTCGACGCTGTTGCTCGCCGTACCGAGGAAGGCGCCGGAAGAGCCGCTGCCGCCCGAGATCCACCGGGATGTGCTCGTCGCCGCGATCGCCGAGTTCCGCTCCGGGGCGTCCTCGGAACTCCGACCGGCCGCCGGATGGCTCCTGCGCCGGGTGGTCGCGAGCTCCGAACTCCCCGGTGACGTGGCCGCTCCCCTCGTGCAGCTGGCGCTGTTCCTGACCGACGCGCCGCAGCGGGCCGACCTCGACGCCCTGGACCTCGTGGCCCTCGCCCTGAGCCGGGCGGTTCCCGGTCTCGGCAAGGACGTCCTCGCCCCCGAGCGGATCGCGCTCCTCGCCCAGCCACTGCCCTTCTCGGAGAAGGGCGGCCGGGTGCCGCTCATGGTGGCGATGCACCAGCGGTGGCCCGGCAGCCTGCTGGGCTCCCGTTGGTGGGAGGGGGCCACCGTAGAGGACCTCGTCGAATGCGGTCAGGGACGATTCGGCCGGATCGTCGCATCGCGCGAGATACTCCAGGCCGTCGTCCGGCCTCTGATGGAACGCGAGCTGGCGGCGGTGACCACCCGGGCCCGGCTCGGATTCTTCCTGCGGCTCCCCGCCGAACTGGCGGAGCAGCTGCCGGTCCCGGCGGTCGTCGACGCGTTCCAGCGGGTGAGCAGGAACGACCCCGTCGCGGAGACCTGGACCGAGGCGCTCAGCGACCACGAGCGACTGCGCGCGGCGAGGGACGAGCTGCGGCGGGCACGCGAGGAGACCGGGGCGGCGACGGCCCTGGCGGACGAAGCGGAGCGCCGGGCTCAGGAGCTCTCCGAACAGTGTTCCCGTCTGGAGCGCGAATTGCACGAGACGCGGAACACCGTGCTCAAGAGACGGGCCTCACAGGACCGCCAGCTCCAGATCGACGTCATGAGGGCGCTCGCCGACCTGGCGGCCGAGGTCGAAGAGCTCTCGGCCCGGGGCGTCTCCTCCGACACCATGGTTTCGCGGGTGCGTGGGCTCACCGCCACCTACAGCCTCATACCGATCGGATCGGTTCACGAGAAATCGGAATTCGATCCCAAAATCCACAAAGTCATCGCAGGTGATCCTGAACCGGGCGAAGAGGTGATGATCCATCGTTCAGGATATATCTGGTCCACACCACACGAGGAGGTGCTGCTCCATAAGGCGCTGGTCGAACACCAGAAATAACAAGATATATAGGGACAATTGTCGCTGCCATGTCCTACCTTGGCCGGGGTAACCCCAACGGTTGAGGAGCATGGATGCTCGTAAAGCGCGCCATCGGCATCGACTTCGGCACGTCTACGTCGCTGGTGGCCGGCCAGGACGGCCAATTCCTTGATATCGCGGCCATCGGACGTGACACGTCGTGGCTGCCCTCCGTCGTCGCCGTCTTCGGTGACACCTTGCTGGTCGGCGAGGAAGCGGAGGAGCAGACCGCGAGCCGGGTCATCAGATCGGCGAAACGCGCCATCACGGAGAACCGCGCGACGTTCCGGGTCGGCGCCGTCGAGGTCGACGCCGACAGGGTCATCGTCGCCCTGCTGCGTGAGATCGCCCGGCGGGCCGAGGCGGAGGGGAAGCCGCTCGGCGAGGCCGACGAGGTCAGGCTGGGGTGCCCCGCGATGTGGACCGCGGACCAGCGCCAGCGGCTGCTCACGCTGGCCGCCGAGGCCGGTTTCCCCGTCACCGGCGCCGGTCTGATCGACGAGCCGATCGCCGCCGGAGTCGCCTGGGCCACCCACCGCTTCTACCAGCCGGGGAAGCGGCCGCACGGCAAGCTGCTCGTCTTCGACATGGGCGGCGGCACGCTGGACATCGCCGTCCTCGACATCGCGGGCCGGGAGCGGCCGGAGATCTCCGTGCTGTCGGCCCTCGGCACCGCCGAGGCGGGCGACACGCTGGACCGGGCCATCGCGGATCAGTTCGTCCGGATGCTGGCCGACCAGGGCGTCGCCGTCGGCAGCCTGCCCGACCCGCAGCACACCGACTCGCTCCTCCTCGACGCGGCCCGGGGGGTCAAGGTCCGCCTCACGACCGCGTCCTCCCACCAGGTGGTGATCCGCGGCGCCGACCTCAGGGGCCTCCCCAGGCTCACCTACACCCGTGAACAGCTCGTCGACGCGTTCCGTCCGCAGCTCGACAAGGCCGAGGACTACATCCTCTTCGCGCTGCGCAGCGCGAAGATGACCGAGACCGTCCCGCTCCCCGACGGCGGCACCCGGACGCACTCCCCCGAGGACCTGCGCCGTCTCGGCCTCGAGAAGCTGATCCATGAGATCAAGTACGTCGTGCTCGCCGGCGGAATGAGCCGCATCCCGTATGTCGGCGAGCGTCTGGGCAAGCTCTTCCCGCAGGCGGAGATCTTCGACACCACCGGCGTCGCCCCGGAGGAGGCGATCGTGGCCGGTCTCGCCAACACCACCGAGTACGGCAGGCTGAACCTGCACCGGCCCAGCTTCGACTTCATCCTGGAGTGGGACTCCGGCCAGGAGGTCGTCTACCGCGCGCACACGCCGATCTACGACGAATGGCAGGCGATGTCGATGTCGGAGGTCTACTACGAGCGGCGCGCCGTCCACCTCCGGTGCCCGGAGAAGGGCGTGGGAAGGCTGCGTGTCCGCTCCATCACCGGGGAGGGCATCAACATCAGGATCGGCGGCGAGTCCCGCGACCACCTGCGGATCCCGCTCGGCGAGTCGCTGGTCTTCCGGCTGCACTGCGACGGCCGGATCGGCATCACCGACGGCCGGGGCCGGGCCGGAGGCCTCCGGGTGGACCGCTGGCCGGTGATCCACAGCGGTGACTTCACCGAGCTGGTGCTCAAGCGCACGCCTCGGGAGCCGTCGCGCGGCCTCGATCCCGACTGGGGCTACGGCCAGAAGGAGTGGGCTCCGCCGGGACGGCTGTGACGAGGAGCACCGCCACGGGGGTGAGTGAGAGGCTGAGCGCCCGCCGGGCGCCCAGCTCCTCCCGGACGTGCCGGCGGCGTTCGCGGAGTTTCCGCAGCCGCCCCTCGTGCAACCTGCGGATGCTCCGGTCGGCCTGCCTCGCCAGCAGCTCCTCCACCTTCCGGATCTGGAGCTCGATGGTGTTCTCCTGTGCCCGGATCCGTCCGTCCACCAGTGCCGCGTTCTCCTGCTTGAGGACGTCCTCGGTGGCGAACTGCCGTTCGGCGACCAGGTCCAGGGTCCGGTCCCGGAGCTTCGTCAGGTCCTCCGGGACGTTCGCCTCGCCGTCCCGCAGGGTGCCCTCGGCCAGCGCGGTGAGCAGCGCGTCCCCGGCGTGCTCCACCGGCTCGCCCGTCTCGGTGTCGACCGCCGTGATCCACAGTTCCAGCCGCGGCCGGAGGCCGTCGGACTGGGCGAGATCGATCGTCATGAGGTAACGGCGTCCCTCGGGCAGGCCGGGCACCGCGACCGTGCCGAAGCGCTGCAGGCCCAGGTTCTCCTCGGTCAGGACCTCGATCGCGAGTTTCACCAGGGGGTGCCGGGCGGAGAGCAGCTCGACGTCCAGCTTGCTGGCCGTCTCGGGGTCGAAGGTGCACTCGAGAGGATCGCGTTTCTGCAGGCGGGTCGCGAGCAGGTTGCGTTCGTACCTGCTGCCGGTGTTCTCGACGTTGCTGAACCGCAGGCGGGCCGCCAGCTCAGGCGTGCCGGTGATCGTGACGACGCCCCGGGCGGCCGCCTTCCCCCAGCGCCCGCCGTACTTCCCGAAGAGCCGGTCGATCATGCCGCGGATCTCCGCGGCGCCGATGAACCGGCCGTTGCCGGGTCCGTCCTCGGTGAAGCCCTCCACCAGGAGGCTGTCCAGACCGGCCAGCAGGGAGCGGGAGGCGGTGAGTTCGTCGGCGTCGAGCTCACGGCCCTGCGTCGCGACGGCGATCCGCTCCAGTTCCCGGTCGCGCTGCTCGGGGCTGAGCGTGGGGTCGAGCAGCCGGGCGAAGCCGTCGCGCAGGATGGGCTCCAGCTCCCCGATGGCGTTCTGGAAGATCCCGATGCGGTCGTAGAGCCGCTGGAAGATGTCGGTCTCGATGGTCCCGGGGACCCGCATGTTGTAGATGAAGATCTTCTCGTGCCGCTGGCCGAACCGGTCCAGGCGGCCGATCCGCTGCTCGACGCGCATCGGGTTCCAGGGCAGGTCGTAGTTGACGAGCGCCTGGCAGAACTCGAAGTCCAGGCCTTCGGAACCGACCTCGCTCAGCAGCAGGATCTCGAACGCCCCCTCCCGGAAGTCGCGCATGATTTCCTGCCGCTTCTCGGAGTCCACCTCGCCGTGCATGACCCTGGTGGTGAAGTGCTCGCCGAGCCTGCCGTCCAGGTAGGAGAGCGTCCCCCGGAAGAAGGAGAAGACCATCACCTGCGTGACGCCGTGCTCGCGGAGCCGGAGCAGCTCCTCCAGCAGGCGCTCGTACTTGGTGTCGTGCCGCACCTGCGGGACCTTCGCCAGGAGCTCGCGGAGCCCGCCGAGGTCCTCCCGGTCGAAGTCGTCGTCGACATCGTCGACGTCGTCGAAGATGTACGGCGCGCGTCGGCGCATGATCTCCTGCGAGGCCGGGATGCAGCTCGCGGCCTGCCGGAGCGGCATCTGCATGATGAAGCCCGGCGGCACCCCCTTGGACCAGGCCCTCGCCCAGGCCCAGCGGTACACCGCCGCGTAGTAGTCGCGCTCCTCCTGGGTCCACTCGACGTCGATGTTGCGCGGCTCCCGGACGACCTTGCGGTCGGGCACGTCGGCCTTGCGCGTCCGGGTCAGCACGCCGCTGAGCACGTTGAGGTCGGCGAGGAGCTGCCTGGCCCTGGCCTTCTCCTGGTGGGTGAGCGGCCGGTCCACGTCGAGCAGCGTGCGGAGCACGCCGTAATCCGGGCGGTCGGTGATGTTCCGTCCGAACCGCAGCCCGTCCAGCCGGTCCAGCCCGGTCAGGAGCTCCCGCGGGCACCGGTTGCCGACCAGGGCGCTGGAGACCTTGTTGAGCACCGCGTTCGGCTCCAGCTGCCCGGTGAAGGTGTCGCGGTCGTTGAAGCTCCCCTCGTCCAGCAGGTTCACCAGGTTGAAGAGATCGTCGTTGCCCAGGTTGAGCGGTGTGGCGGACAGCAGCACGAGGTAGTCGCTGTTGTCGGCGAGCAGCTGGCCCAGGGCGTTGGCCTTGCTCTCGCGGTTGCGCATGCTGTGGGCCTCGTCGATGACGACCAGATCGAACCGGTGCTGGACCTCGGCGAGCCTGGCCAGCACCTTGTCAGCCCTGCGCAGGACTCGATGGAGATCACTCCGTGGACGGGCGGGTCGCCGCCGGCCTCCACCCGGTCGAGCCACGCGTCCAGGTCCTTCGGTCGCAGGATGTCCAGGTCGCGGTCGAACCGCCGCCGCATCTCGGCCTGCCACTTGTACGTCAGCACCGAGGGGGCGACGACCAGCACGTGGTCCAGCCTCCCCCGCTGTTCCAGCTCGCTCCAGATCAGCCCCGCCTCGATGGTCTTGCCGAGGCCGACCTCGTCGGCGATGAGGATCCGCCCCGACGAGCCGGTGAGGATCTTGAGCACCGGCTTGAACTGGTAGGCGCGGAAGACCGTCTTGCTGGAGGCGAAGGAGTAGACGGTGTCCGTCAGCGGGTGGGTCAGCTTGGTCCAGGTCAGGGTGAGCGCGACGGCGTCCGCCCCGGCCGGGCTCTGCGCCAGCCAGAACTCCATGTCGTCCGGGTCTCCCGCGACCGCTTGGAGGGACTGCTCGGTGTAGCGCTGCTTCCTGCCTCGGACGTCCACCTCGTAGAGGTAGCCAGAGCCGCTCCCCACGATCTTGAGCACGCTGCCCACGGCGGTTCCCCCGTCCGGCTTGACGAGATCGCCCACCCGGTGCCGGGAATCACCGCCGAGCGGCCGGGCCTGACCCCACATCTGCTGCTGGACCGCCCAGGCGGTGATGAGGTGCCCGGAGTCGAGGGAACGGCGTTCGCCCCCTGCCGATCCGGCCGGGATGCCGCCGAGGACCACCACCGCGTGCCAGTCCTCATCGACCTCGACCGCGTAGGCGCCCTGGTGCAGGAGGCCGGTCACCGGGCTCGGAGGAACGTTCCGGACCTCCGGTGCGAGTACGCCGAACCGGTCCCGGGAGCCGTCCGGGACGGACCCGATGACGAGGCAGGTCACGAGACCGAGCGGCTCCAGCCAGCGCAGGTCGCTCGTCGAGGGCTGATACCGCAGGTCATCCGTCATGAAGGGTCCCCTCGATTTCTGTGAACGCCTGACACAGCAATAGCTCTTGGTGTGTACATAACCATGATGGAGTGCTAGCGTGCCTGTCAACGACGTGCACCACTGATACTGAAGAAGCGCATGCCCGTCAATGAGACGCCTGCGAGACCGGGCGGGATGTCCCGCCGACCGAGGGAGAAGGGCCACCACGTGGCGAAGCTGACGTTGCCGCAGCTCGAACGGCACCTGTTCGGGGCTGCCGACATCCTCCGCGGCAAGATGGACGCCTCGGAGTTCAAGGAGTACATCTTCGGGATGCTCTTCCTGAAGCGGGCCTCCGACCAGTTCGAGGTGGTCCGCGACGGGCTGATCAAGAAGTGGGTCGCCCAGGGCAGGTCGCAGCAGGACGCCGAGCGGATGGCCGCCGCGCCCAGCTTCTACCGGGGCGAGAGCTTCTACATCCCGCAGGAGGCGAGCTGGCCGTACATCAAGGACCACTCGCGCCGGAAGAACGTCGGCGACCTGCTCAACAAGGCGCTGGAGGCGCTGCAGAACTCCAACACCGCCGCGCTCGAAGGCGTCCTGGAGCACATCGACTTCACCCGCAAGGTCGGCCAGTCCACCATCCCGGACAAGCGCCTGCAGCAGCTCATCGACCACTTCTCCCGGGTACGGCTGCGCAACGAGGACTTCGAGTTCCCCGACCTGCTCGGCGCCGCCTACGAGTACCTGATCGGCCAGTTCGCCGACTCGGCCGGCAAGAAGGGCGGCGAGTTCTACACGCGCGCGGCGTGGTCCGGATGATGGTCCGCCTGGTCAAGCCTCGGCCCGGCATGGCCGTCTACGACCCGTGCGCGGGCTCGGGCGGAATGCTCATCCACGCCAAGGAGTACATCGACGAGCACGGCCTGGACTCCCGCGACCTGACCCTGGCCGGGCAGGAGTACAACGGCGGCACCTGGGCCGTCTCGAAGATGAACATGATCCTGCACGGGGTGCTCAACGCCGACCTGCAGAACGACGACACCCTGGCCGAGCCCAAGCACATCCAGGACGGGGAGCTCGCCCGCTTCGACCGGGTGCTCACCAACCCCCCGTTCTCGCTGAACTACTCCTTCGCCGACCTGAAGCACACCGAGCGCTTCCGGTACGGCTACGCCCCGGAGACCGGGAAGAAGGCGGACCTCATGTTCGCCCAGCACGTCCTGGCGGTGCTCACCCCGGACGGCGTCGGCGCCACCGTCTTGCCGCACGGCGTGCTCTTCCGCGGCGGCAAGGAGCAGGAGATCCGCAAGGGCGTCATCGAGGACGACCGCCTGGAGGCGGTGATCGGCCTGGCCCCCAACCTGTTCTACGGCACCGGCATCCCGGCCTGCATCCTCATCCTCCGCGGAACCGCCCCCCGGCCCGCCGATAAGCGGGGCAAGGTGCTGTTCATCAACGCCGACCGCGAGTTCACCGCCGGCCGCGCGCAGAACCACCTCGAACCGCAGCACGCCGAGAAGATCGTCGCCGCCTTCGAGGAGTACCGGGACATCCCCGGCTTCGCCCGGGTCGTCGACGTCAAGGAACTGCGCGCGAACGACTTCAACCTCAACATCCGCCGCTACGTCGACAACACGCCCCCGCCGGAGCCCCAGGACGTCCGCGCCCACCTGCACGGCGGCGTGCCGAAGTCCGAGGTGGAGGCCAAGGCCGGGCTCTTCCGCGCCTTCGGCGTCGACCCGGCGGCGCTCTTCGCCGAGCGGAGCGAGCGAAGCGACGAGCACAGTGCGGAGCGGAGCGAGCGAAGCGACGAGCACAGTGCGGAGCGGAGCGAGCGAAGCGACGAGCACAGCGCCGAGCGCGACACCGACTACTACGACTTCCTCCCCGAGGGCTGGCGGGCGACCGCCGAGCGCCTCCCCGCGCTCGCCGCCCCCGCCGAGGCCCGGCTGCGCGAGGCGTTCTCCGGCTGGTGGGGGCGGCACAGCAAGCGGCTGGTCGAGCTGCCCGACACGCACGAGGTCATGGCGATCCGGGCCGAGCTCCTCGACTCCTTCGTCGCCGAGCTCCTCCCGCTCGGCCTGCTGGACCGCTTCGCCCTGGCCGGGGTGGTCGCCGCCTGGTGGGGCGAGGCGCAGTACGACATCAAGACCCTCGGGCTGAACGGCTTCGAGGGCGTGGTCGAGGGCTGGCTGACCACCATCGAGTCGGCGTTCGAGCTGGACGAGGAGGAGCTCGAATACTGGGACAAGCAGAAGGTCGCCGCCGAGAAGCGCAAGGCCCGCGACCACCGTGTCGTCCCGGCGCTGATCCCCGACTACCTCGCCGAGCTGGAGGAGGCCGAGGCCGCGTACGCCGAGCTGAACGCCCGGCTCAAGGCCGCCACGGCCAAGCCCGCCGAGGAGGACGAGGAGGCAGAGGAGGAGGCCGAGGACCAGCTCTCCGAGGCCGAGCTCAAGGCGCTGAAGTCCCGTACGGCCGCCGCCCGCAAGAAGGTCGGCGCACTGGAGGGCCACTTCCTGCCCCGCCTCCGGATGGCCGCCGGTGCCCTCGACGCCGACTCCCGCCGCGACCTGGTCCTCGGCGTCCTCCGCTCGCAGCTCACCTCCCGCCTGGAGTCCCGTACGGCCGCCGCCCGCCGGCTTTTCGAGGGCGCCTTCCGCACCTGGGGCGAGAAGTACGCGGTGACCCTGCGCGACCTCGAATCCCAGCGCGAGGCCGCCGCTGCCCGCCTGGACGCCTACCTCAAGGAGCTCGGCTATGCGTGAGGTGCCGAACGGCTGGCGACGAGTCGCACTCCGCGAGATCACGGAGGAACAGGTCGCGAAGGTGGGTGGACGTCGCAAGATAACGGTCTTGTCCTCCACCAAACACCACGGCCTGGTCCCCTCCGACGAGTACTTCAAAGGCCGGACGATCTACAGCAGCGACCTGTCCGGATACAAGGTCGCACAACGTGATTGGTTCGCCTACGCCACCAATCATCTGGCGGAAGGGTCCATCGGTCTTCAGAAGGACTTCGATCTGGCGTGCGTGAGTCCGATCTACACGGTCTTCTCCTGCAGAGAAGGCGTCCATCCGCCGTACATGTTCCGAGTTCTCAAGTCTCCTGAGGTCCTGGCAAAGTATGCGGTGCACGAGCAGGCATCGGTCGATCGTCGCGGAGCGGTCCGCTACCGCGATTTCGGGAAGATCGAAATCAACCTGCCACCCATGCGAGAGCAGCAGCGGATTGTAGCCATCCTCGACACCCTCGATTTGGCCACAGCGAGCATTCGCTCTTCCTCCGCCAAGTTCTCCCAGCTCAGGGCAGCCCATATTCGCGAGTTGATGAACGACGGGTTGTCGATACTTCGCTCAGCGGAGGCTTCGGAACTCTCTCGCATCGAAGGCAGGAGGTGCGGCGATTGGACAGTCACCTCACTTGCCGGGATTCTGAAAACGATCGAAGCGGGAAACAGCCCGAACGTCGAGGACACTCCGGCGGGTCCAGGCGAATGGGGCGTTCTCAAAGTGAGCGCGGTGGGCCGGCACGGTTTCCGCCCAGAGGAGAACAAGGTCGCCCGCGACAGATCTCTCCACATCGGGGACCTGTGCGTGCAGTCCGGGGACCTGTTGATTTCCCGTGCGAATACGTCTGAACTCGTGGGGCTGACCTGCATCGTCCGCGACACGCCACCAGGACTGATGCTGTGCGACAAGACGCTCCGGCTCCACATCGATCCGGCCCGCACCTCAGCCGAGTACATCCATCTGGCTCTTTCGCTCGCCGAAGTCCGTCGTCAGATCGAAACGGCGGCGACCGGCACGAGTAACAGCATGAAGAACATCAGCCAAACCGCCATCCGCGGACTGGTGATCCCCTGGGCCGACAGGACGTTGATGGACCGGGTGGTCCGAGACGACGCCGCCTACGCAGCCCAGATCGAGGTCCTCGTGAGGCAAGAGCAGGGATTGATCCGCTTGAAGACCGGGCTCATGGAAGACCTGCTGACCGGACGGGTCCGGGTTTCGGAGGCGGAAGCCGTACTGGAAGACCTTTAGCCCTTGCCGGGGCGGCCGGGTGCCGCCCCGGGGCCGGGGTGGTTCGTCCATAGATGACGTTGTTCGGGGGCTTAGCGAGGGGAGCCGGACGGTGACCGACTACGAGTACGAGCTGGTCGAGCGGCCGCTGATCGAGCAGCTGAAGGGCATGGGCTGGCGGCATCTCGCCGGGGCCGAGCACGGGGCGGTGATCCCGATGCTGGCGAAGATGTCGGGGCGGCGCTCCTTCGACGAGGTGGTCCTCGAAGACCTGCTCCGGGACGCGATCGAGAAGATCAACGGGGACTGGCTGGACGACCACAGGGTCAGCCAGGCGTTCAACGCCCTGACCCGGGTGCCGCCGACGAACCTGCTGGAGGCCAACAAGCAGGTCACCGAGCTGCTGTTGAACGGCGTCCCGATCGAGGACCCCGCGACCGGCAAGGCGCGGACCGTGCACTTCATCGACTGGCGGAACCCGGAGCGCAACGACTTCCTCGTGATCAACCAGTTCCGGGTGGACATCCCGGGGACCGGCGGCCACAAGCAGATCGTCCCGGACGTCGTGCTCTTCGTGAACGGCATCCCACTGGTCGTCGTCGAGTGCAAGAGGACCACCGAGAGCGACCTGGGCAAGGCGGTCGCCCAGCTCCGGCGGTACAGCGACAGGGGCACCGGGAACCCGAGGTTCTTCCAGCCGGTCCAGCTCACCGTGGTCACCAGCGGGGAGGACGCCCGGCTGGGGACGTTCACCGCCAAGCTGGAGCACTACGTGCCCTGGCGCGACCCCCACCCGCTCACCGCCGCGCAGCTCGCCGAGAAGCTGGGCAAGACCGAGGCGCAGCTGAGCAGGCAGGAGATCCTGGCCGCCGGCGTGCTGGAGCCGGCCAACCTGCTCAATGTCATCCACAACTTCGTCACCTTCATGACCACCGACGAGGGCGTCACGGTCAAGGTCGCCCCGCGCTACCAGCAGTTCCGCGCGGTGGAGCGGACCGTCCACCGGTTGCTGCACGGCGAGCCCGGCCGCAGGGGCGGGATCGTCTGGCACACCCAGGGCTCGGGCAAGAGCCTGACCATGACCTTCCTGGTCCGGCGGCTCCGCTCGATCACGGAGCTGGCGCACTACAAGGTCGTGGTGGTCACCGACCGGACCCAGCTCCAGACGCAGCTCAGCGGGACCATGCGGCTCAGCGGCGAGAAGGTGGACACCGCCAGGAGCAGCGCCCGGGCCAGGACCCTGCTCGGCCGCAGCGGGCCGGGCCTGGTCTTCGTGATGATCCAGAAGAGCCAGAGCGGCGCCCCCAAGGACCGGTTCGACCTGGGTGAGGTCAACACCGACGAGTCCATCGTGGTGCTGATCGACGAGGTGCACCGCTCGCACACCTCCTCGCTCGGCGCCAACCTCCGCCAGGCGCTGCCGAACGCGGCCCGGATCGGCTTCACCGGAACGCCGATCATGACGAAGAAGGGGCAGCGCAAGACCAGCGTCGAGCTCTTCGGCCCCTTCATCGACACCTACCGCCTCCGGGACGCCGAGAAGGACGGCGTGATCGTGCCGATCCTCTACGAGGGCTTCAAGGTCAACGGCGCGCTCCAGGACGGCCAGGACCTGGACGAGCTCTTCGAGGAGGAGTTCGAGGACCTGACCGACGAGGAGCGCAAGCAGCTCCAGCAGCGCTGGGCCACCAAGGGGAACGTCTCGGCCGCGCAGAAGCTGGTCGACGTCAAGGCCAAGCACATGCTCCGGCACTACGTGGGCAAGGTGCTGCCCGAGGGGTTCAAGGCCCAGGTGGTCGCGCACGACCGGGAGACCACCGTGCGCTACCGGGAGGCGTTCCTGGCGGCCCGCGACGAGCTGGTCCGCGACGTCGAGAAGCTGCCGCCGCACCTGCTCACCCGGGATCTGGAAGAGCTCAAGCCGCGGCAGGCGCAGCTCGTCAGGGCGCACGGGCGGCTGGACCTCATCAAGCGGATGGACTTCGTCCCGGTGATCTCCAGGGGGGACACCGAGCACGAGGACCGCTACGCCGAGTGGACCGACGAGACCAAGCAGAAGCAGCGGGTCGAGGGCTTCGTCCGGCCGTTCGGCGAGAACGACATCGCCTTCGTCATCGTCAAGTCGATGCTGCTCACCGGGTTCGACGCGCCGATCGAGCAGGTGATGTACCTCGACCGCAGGCTGGAGATGCACGACCTGCTCCAGGCCGTCGCCCGGGTGAACCGGACCGCGGATGGCAAGCCGTACGGGTATGTGGTCGACTACCGCGGGGTGGCGCAGAACCTGGTGGACGCGCTCCGGGTCTACGCCGACGAGGAGTTCGAGTCCGGGGAGGGCGCCGACGTGGCCGGCGCGCTCCGCGACCTCGCGACGGAGGTCGCCAAGCTGGAGCCGCGGCGGCAGCGCCTGCGGCAGATGTTCCGGGACTGCGCGGACGTCGAGGGCTGCGTGCAGGAGCTGGCCGACCCGGCGCTGCGGGACCGGTTCACCGTGGAGTTCGCCCGGTTCGCCCGGACGGTCAACACCGTGCTGCCCGACCCGGCGGCCACGCCGTACCTGGCCGACGTCAAGCGGTTCTCGGTGATCAAACTGACCGCGGACCGGCGCTACCGGGTGGACGGCGGGGAGTTCGACCCGGGCGCCTACGGCCAGAAGATCAAGCTGCTCATCGACGAGCACGTGACCTCGCTCGGCATCGAGCAGCAGCTCCCGCCGATCGAGCTGACCGCCGCCAACTTCGCCGCCAGGGTCGAGGCGATGACGGGCGGATCGCGGGCCCGGGCGTCGGAGATGGAGAACGCCATCCGGCACCACATCACCGTCCACGCCGGCCAGGACCCCGCCCGCTACCAGCTGCTCAGCGAGCGCCTGGAGCGGATCCTGACCGAGCTCAAGGACGACTGGGACGCCCAGCTGGCGGCCTTCAGGGACCTGATGGCCGACGTCGTGGAGGACCGCCGGGACAACCCGCACGGCTTCAGCCCGGTCGAGTTCGCCCTCTTCGGCCTCCTGGTCCAGGAGCTGGCCACCTCCGCCGAGGACATCGAGGAGGCGCGGTTCGTCGAGGCGGCCCGGAGGATCGTGGAGCTCGCGAGCAAGACGATCCACCGGCACCGCTTCTGGGACAAGAGCCCGGACGTGCGGGACTTCCGCAACGAGATCTTCGACATCCTGGTCCAGCACGTCATGCGCGACCTCGACGAGATGCCCCGGCTGGAACTGGTCGCCGACAAGGCCCGGGACGCCGTCAGCGCGAACCGCTCGGCCGTTCCCCGGGCATGAGGCTGGCATGCTGGTGACCGTGAGTGATTTCCCCGGGATCGTCAGGGTCGGTGACCTCGAGGTCGCCGTCTCGGTGAGCGACCGGCGCAGGAGCGTCCGCCTCACCGTCGAGCGGGACGCCTCGATCACCGCGGTCGTGCCGCCCCAGGTCTCGGCGGCCGAGCTGACCACCCTGGTGGAGGCCAAGCGGTCGTGGCTGTACGGCAAGCTCGCCGAGAAGCGGGAGCTGGGCGAGGCGCCTCCGGAGAAGGCGTTCGTCTCCGGTGAGGGTTTCCGCTACCTCGGCCGCTCCCACCGGCTCCGCCTGGTGCGGCCGGAGGGCGACGTCCGGCTGATCCGGGGCCGGATCGAGTTCCCGGAGGACGGCGGGGTCAAGGAGCTGGTCGGCTGGTACCGCCGGGTCGGCCATCCGTGGCTGACCCGGCGCATGGGACCATGGGCGGCGCGGATGGGCGTCGAACCGGCCGGGCTGCGGGTGCGGCCCCTGGGCTACCGCTGGGGTTCGTGCTCGCAGGACGGCCACGTCAACATCCACTGGGCGACCATGCAGCTGCCGCCCAGCCTGATCGACTACGTGCTGGTGCACGAGCTCGCGCATCTCCACCGCGCCGACCACGGCGCCGGGTTCTGGCGGATCGTCGAGCGGGCGCTCCCCGGGCACGAGGGTCATCGCGAGCGGCTCCGCCGTACCGGAAACGATCTCTGGCTGCCGGAGGAAGGGCTGTAGATGCGAGACGACGTCCTGGTCAACGCCGCGGACATCGCGCGGCTGGCCGACGTCGGCCGGGCCGCGGTGAGCAACTGGCGCAAGCGGTTCGACGACTTCCCCCCGCCCGTGGGCGGCACCGCCTCCAGCCCGGCCTTCTCCCTGGCCGAGGTGGAGCGGTGGCTGCGCAGGCACGACCGGTACGTCGAGGTCGCGCCGCTGGAGCGGCTCTGGCAGCGGTTGCGCAGCAGCACCGACGACCTGCGGCTGGGCGAGGCGGTGGCGGACGCCGGCGCGGTCCTGCTGGGGGAGGACACCGGTCTCGACGAGGCCCTGGTGCGGGAGATCCGGGAGGTCGGCCGGGCGGAGGGGGCGGTCGCCGCCTTCGACGGGATCTGCCGGCGCTACGCCGACCTGCACTCCCGCAGGCTCCTGGCCACACCGCCCGACGTGGCCGGGCTGATGGTCGGGATCGCCGCGACCGCGGGCGGCACGGTCCTCGACCCGTCGTGCGGGATCGGCACCCTGCTGCTGGCCTCCGGCGGAAGCCGCGTGTTCGGCCAGGAGCTCAACGAGAGCACCGCCCGGCTCGCGGGCGTCCGGCTCCGCCTGCACGGCCGCCACGCACGGGTCGAGGCGGGCGACTCGCTCCGCGCCGACGCCTTCGCGGGCACGCGGGTCGACGCGGTGGTGTGCAACCCGCCCTTCAACGAACGCGGCTGGGGATACGACGAGCTGACCAGTGACCCGCGCTGGGAGTACGGCCTGCCGCCGCGCGGTGAGTCCGAGCTGGCCTGGGTACAGCACTGCCTGGCCCACGTCCGTCCCGGCGGACTCGTCGTGATCATGATGCCGGGCACGGCGGCCGGTCGGCGTCCGGGCCGCCGGGTGCGGGGGAACCTGCTGCGGGCGGGCGTGCTCCGGGCGGTCATCAGCCTGTCCGCCGGAGCCACCCCCGCCTCCAGCGGCGCGCCGGACCTGTGGGTGCTCCGCAGGCCGGAACCGGGCGACGAGCCGCCGTCCCAGGTGCTGATGGTCGGCGCGGGCGAGGACACGGCGCTGGCCGAGAGGGCGTGGCGGGCCTTCGACGGAGGCGGTGAGCCGCCCGCCGGCAGCCGGGTGGTGCGCATCATCGACCTGCTCGACGACGAGGTCGATCTGACCACGGGTCACCGCCTGGCGGCGCGGGAGCCCTCGTCCGGGTTCGCCGCGATGAGCGACCGCCTGGCGGCGCTGACGAGGACGCTGACGCCGCCCCGGCTGGACGCGCGCCCGCGGCGGGACGCGGCGACGACCACCGTCGGCGAGCTGGTCCGCGCCGGGGTCGTCGCCGTCCTGCAGGGGCCGATCAAGCTGCCGGACGGGGACGACCTTCCCGTGCTGACCGCCAAGGACCTGCTGCTCGACCGGGCGCCCAGCGGCCGGACCGCCGACTCGCCCGGGTCGGTGCGCGTCGAGGCGGGTGACGTGGTCGCCCCGCTGCTCACCGGCGGCGGCTCGGTGCCGCGGGTGATGAGCCGGGCGGGAGCCGTACTCGGGCCCCAGCTGCTGCTCTTCCGGGTCGACCCCGAACGGCTCGACCCCCATTTCCTGGTCGGCTGCCTGCGCGCCGGAGGCGCCGCGAGCGCCCGGACCGGCTCCGCCACCCGGCTGGACCCCCGGCGGACACCGCTGCTCAGACTGCCGATAGAGGAGCAGCGCAGGTACGGCGAGGCGTTCCGGCGGCTGCTCGCCTTCGAAGACGCCGCCAGGGAGCTGCGGGAGATCAGCGATAATCTTGTCGCCGCCGGGATCGACGGACTTCTCGACGGGAGCCTGACCCCCGAGTGATCCCCTGGAGGCATCGTTGTCCCTCTTCCTCGGTCGCTACCGACTCGACCCGATCCCGCTGGGCCGCGGCGGCATGGGGGAGGTCTGGAGCGCCGTGGACACGACGCTCCAGCGCCGGGTGGCGATCAAGTTCGTCCGGCTCCCGGACGCGGAGCTGGACAAGCGGTTCTCCCGGGAGGCCAGGGCCCTGTCCAGGTTGTCGCACCCCGGTGTGCCGGCCCTCTACGATTTCGGGTCCGAGAACGACCGCCACTACATGATCATGCAGTTCGTCCCCGGGACCGGGCTGCACGACGTCATCGCCGAGCACGCCCCGCTCTCCATCGGCTGGGTGGCCTCGATCGGGGCCCAGATCGCGTCGGTGCTGGAGGCCGCCCACGAGCAGAAGATCCTGCACCGGGACCTGAAGCCGTCCAACCTCGTGCTGGGCCGGGACGGCTCGGTCAGCGTCCTCGACTTCGGCCTGGCCTTCATGCGCGAGGCGGAGCGGACCCGGCTCACCCGGACGGGGCAGCAGCTCGGCACCGCCGCCTACATGTCGCCCGAGCAGGTCGAGTGCGATCCGCCCACGGAGCGCAGCGACGTCTACGCCCTGGGCTGCGTGCTCTACGAGCTGGCCACCGGTCACCCGCTGTTCGCCGGGCCGAGCGAGTTCAGCGTCATGAGCCAGCACGTGCGGACACCGGCGACCCCCGCCGGGCGGCACCGGGCCGACATCCCCAGGAACCTGGACGAGCTGCTGATGGCGATGGTGGAGAAGTCCCCCGAGGACCGGCCCGCCGGCGTGCGCGAGGTGCACGAGCGGCTCATGCCGTACCTGTCGGGGACGAGCCCGCTGGGGGACATGACGGATGCCGGCGAGAGTCCGTTGACGCTCTACGCCCGCGCGCTGAGCCGGACGGTCGTCTCCGGCCCCGCCGCGCCGCTTCCCGGGACGCCGTCCGCGCCGCTTTCCGGGCCGCTTTCCGGGCCGCCGTCCGGGACGGCCGCGGTCCGGCGCGACTTCAGCCGGGGCGACGTCCGGCGCGCCGGCGGGAGGCGCAGTCACTGGTCCGGGAGTCCCGGTACGGCGAGGCCGCGGCCCTGCTGGAGGAGGCCGTCGCGTACGCGCCGGGGGAACCGGGGCTGCGGGAGCAGCTCGCGGAGATCTGGATGACGGCGGGCGACCACCGCCGGGCCGCCCAGGAGTTCCGGGCCCTGGCGGCGGTGACGCCCCCGGAGCAGGCGTTCCAGTACCGTCTCCAGGAGGCGGTCTGCCACGTGCACCTCGGAGACAGCGGGCTCGCGCTGCGGCTCATGACCGCGCTGCTCGCCGACACCGCGGCGGACGACGACCCCCGGGCGCTGGAGCTCCGCCGCCAGATCGGCGAGCTGGAGCTGAGCTCTGGCCTCCGGGAGCGGGCCGAACGGACCCTCACGGCGCTCCTCTCCGACCTGGGCCGGACCTACGGCGCCGACCATGCCGCGACGGAGCGGGTCCGTCGCCTGCTCGCCTCCCTGTGATCCCGCCCGGCGGCGGGGGACATATTCAGGGGTTTCAGCACGGGCGTCGAGGCCGAGGAGGAACCCCCGGACGGCCTGATCCACGACCCGTTCGATCCCGCTGAGATCGATGTCCAGACGCGGACGATGACGGTCGGCCTGCTGTTGGCACGGCTCCGGCGGGGCGTCCTCGATCTCGCGCCCGATTTCCAGCGTTTCGCCGGTATATGGAGCGAGACCGCGCAGAGCAAGCTCATCGAATCACTGCTGCTCCGCATTCCGCTGCCCACCCTTTACGCGGCCGAGAGCGGCGAGGACGGCTGGGTGATCGTCGATGGGATCCAGCGGCTCACCACCATCGCCCGCTTCGTCGCCCCGGAGGTGATCGACGCCGAGCCGTTGACGCTCCGCGGTCTGGAGTATCTGCAGCGGTACAACGGCCACACGTACGCCCAACTCCCCGGCGGGCTTCAGACCAGGATCGACGAGACCGAACTGATCATCCATCTCATCCGGGCGGGGACGCCCGAACCGGTGAAGTTCAACATCTTCGCCCGCATCAACACGGGCGGCAGGGCCCTCACGCTTCAGGAGCTCAGGCACGCCCTGATCCCGGGGCAGGCGCGCAAGCTGCTGGCGGAGCTCGCCGACAGCGAGCCGTTCCTCCAGGCGACGCTCCGCAGCGTCAAGAAGGACCGGATGGCGGACCGCGAGATGGTCCTGCGATTCCTGGCCTTCCGCCTCACCGAGCCCGCCGATTACCCCCGGGGAGATCTCGACGTCTTCCTCCGCCAGGCGATGAAACAGATCAACACGCTCAGCGGCGCGTCGGTCGTCCGGCTCATCCGGGATTTCGAGCGGGCGATGCACGCGGCCCGGGACATATTCCAGGAACACGCCTTCCGTAAGCGGTTCCCCGGCCAGGAAAGACGCCTCCCGATCAACAAGGCGCTTTTCGAGGCCGTCTCGGTGAACCTCGCGAAGATGACACCCGATGAGATCGCCACGTTGGCAGGCAACCGGGAGAAGGTGCAAGCCGGCCTCATGGCGCTCATGGAGGACGGCGAGTTCCAGCAGGCCATCTCGGTCGCCACCGGTGACGCGGAGAAGGTACGGCGGCGCTTCGGCGCCGTGGAGAAGCTGCTGAGGGAGATGGCCAAGTGATCGACAGGCTCGTCATCAGCAATTTCAAGGCCTTCGACTCCGTCGGCATCCCACTGGCCCCGTACACCCTCCTGTCCGGCCTGAACTCGTCAGGCAAGAGCACGGTGCTGCAGGCCCTGGCCCTCCTCCGCCAGGCGAACGCCTCCGGACTGCTCGCGGACTACAGCGAGTACGTCGAGGACGGCGCCGTGGGCGGATTCCCGCTCAACGGCGAACTCGTCGAGCTCGGCACCGGTCAGGACATCCTGCACGAGGACTACATAGCCGAACAGGGGAAGGCCCCCGAGATCGGATTCGAGCTGACGGCGGGCTCTGCGGCGCCGTTGAGATTCCGTGCCCGATACGGCCGGGAGGACGACCTCCTCCCGCTGACCGTGTGCGAGCCCTCGGTCTACCTCCACCCGGACCATCGCGAGGGCGAAGCCGCCTACACCCTGTTCAATCACGGGTTCCAGTACCTGCGGGCGGACCGGATCAACCCGGCGGTGACCTATCCGCGATCTCACGAGATGGCGGTCAGGCGCGGGTTTCTCGGCACCCGCGGTGAGTTCACGATCGACTTCCTCCGGCACAACCAAGACGAGATCGTGCCCGCCAAGGCCCTCCACCATCCGGAGGCGTCCTCCCGGTTGCTCGACCCGGTCGAGGCGTGGATGGGTGAGATCTGCCCGGGAGTGAAGATCGAGACATCCTCGATCGAGCAGACCGATCTCGTCCGACTCGGGTTCCAGTTCACCCGGGCCGGACAACTGACCACCAATCCCCGGCGACCGACCAACGTCGGGTTCGGGCTCACCTACGTGCTGCCCGTGGTCGTCGCCTGTCTGACGGCCCGGCCAGGGGCCATGATCCTGCTGGAGAACCCCGAGGCGCACGTCCATCCCCAGGGCCAGAGCGCCATGGCACGACTCACCTGTGCCGCCGCCTCCGCCGGCGCGCAGCTCATCGTCGAGACGCACAGCGACCACATCCTCAACGGCGTCCGGCTGGCGGTGAAGCGCGAGCAGCTCTCAGCGGGGGACGTCCTCCTGCACTACTTCCAGCGGAACGCCGAAGGGGTCATCGACGTCGTCAGCCCTTCCATCGGGCCGGACGGCATGCTCTCGCAGTGGCCGTCGGGCTTCTTCGACGAATGGGACCGATCACTTGATCAGCTTCTCGACTGAGGGTCTTCCGTATCCCCCGTAGCGAAGGAGATCTCGTGCACGTTCTGCTGTTCTTCAACGAGTTGTCCTGCGCGTCTCCGCAACCGAGAGAACGGGTGGACGAGGCGATGAGGAGGTTCGTCCGCGTCCTGCGCGGGATAGCCGCCCAGCGCCCGGACACCGCCCTCGTCTCCGATGTGGTTTTGAAAGAACTGGAACTCGCGCCGGGCTACCACCTCGCCGAGTGGGCCGGACAGCCCGCCAACGTCGACCTGTGGCGCCCGACCACGCCGAGGCCCACATGGAGTGGATCAAGCAGGTCGGCATACCTCATCTGAGGGTCGGCTCCGAGGTCTGGGAGTCACGCGGCAGCCTCTACCCGAACCTGCTGTTCCTGCCTCATACCGAGCAGCACTTCGCGGAGCTCCGCATGGACTGGGTGGTCCCGGCGGCTCGGGAGCTCCAGAGGATAGACCACGCGATCGGGAACTGGGATCCCCGGCAGACCCGGGAGCCGATGTGGAGATCCCGCGTGACGCCCGAGGGCGAGACACGCAAACGGCTCTGCAGGTTCAAGGACTTCGACGGCACCGTGCGCGTGTTCGACCTCCATGGCCGGTTCACCCCGGGTGAGGGCCGTGTCTATTTCCGGCTCGTCCCGGAGGAGGGGAAAGCGATCATCGCGCACGTCGGACTGAAACTGGGCATCTGACCTCGATGGGCCGCACAACCCGGAAACGGTCGGCGACGCCTCACCGCCGCGCGGCCGGGGATCGGGCCGCGCTCTCGGGGACGGCCCGCAGTTCGTCTTCGAGTTCCTCGACGATCCGCCGGGTGAGCGTCCGCAGCCGTGCTCTGCGCCCGGTCAGCTCCTCGGTGAAGGCCCGCGCCGTCGGGCCCGTCCAGACCGCCTCGCCGGTGAACGCCGCATGCGCGGCGTCCAGGGCCGCCTCCAGCCGCGCCGCGTGCGCACGCACCTTCGCCAGCGCCCGCAGCAATTCCTCCCTGCGGGGATCGGGGGCCATATCCGATGGCTCGGGGGACAAACGCTTCCCCTTTCTCCTTCGAACGGCTTGCGCGCTCTCCCGGACGATATGAGATGGTGCGCTCAGACGGCCAGCTCTTTGGAGGATATCCAATGCCCCCTTCCAGCCGGAGCCTTCCCGTACGGCTCTGCGCGATACTCCTGGCGTCCGCTCTGGCCGTGGCCGGCTGCGGCGAGAGCGAACCGACGGCGGCCGAGGCCGGCGAGACCCTGAAAACGCACATCCTGAAGCTTCTCGACGAGGTGAGCGCCCAGAACGTGCAGGTCACCGACCCCGGCGGCAAGGACATCCCCTGCGGCGACGGCAAGGCCAAACGCACCTTCGCCGCGACAGCGCCGGATTCCTCTCCGGAAAGAGCGCCTTACACGTTGAATGTCATCATGGTGAGCGATCTGGAACGAATCGCCGACTACAGCATCACCGAAAGCACAGGTGCGGTAATTCGCATGGCGCACGAGCCCACAAGGACAGTGATCTTGTTGGGGTCTGTGAAGGGCCGATATTCCGTACGGGGTGAGACTCAGTGCCTCAGTCGGTCATGACCTGCGGTTCCGCATAGCTTTTCCCTCGGCTGTAGGCCTCCCCCTTGGCACCATTGAAGGTCTTGGACTGCTGTGCGGTCAGCTCTCCGAGGGAGAGGAGGTCTCCCTTCCCCATGCCGTTGTCGACCGTCCACTGGTCGAAAGCCTTCACTCCTGCCGTGCCCTGCTTGAGGATGTCTTCGAACGAGCGGAGGCCGCCCTTCGAGTCGGCGATGGCGCCGGCCGGGGGTACCTGCGGGACGAACCCCTGCTCCATGAGGATCTGAGCCGTCTCACGACGTCGCCCGAACGTCCTCGTCTCCTCCGTCTCCAGGAGCTCCTTCACCTTCTCCTCCGGTCCCCTGCCGTAGGTGTAGTAACCGGAGACCCCGGCGGACAGGGCGGTCCAGGTCTTGGGGATGGCGGCGAAGGGGGGAAGCAATCCGGCGACCCCCAGGACAGTGCCCGCCAGGAAGCTCTCCGCGTCCTCCGCGTCCTCGGAGCCGTCGTCTCCGGGCTTGAGCACCCGCACGGCGGCCGCCACCTCGGTGCCCCGGACGTTGCCCAGGGCCGTGAACAGGTTGTCCAGCGGAATCGGGTCTCCGCTGCTCTTCGCGGCGTTCGCCGCGAACGGGAGAACCCGGTGCAGGAATTTCTCCATGCCCGCGTCGAAACGGAGCCGCGCCTCCGTGTCGCCCGCGAAGGTGGTCATGAAGCGGAAGGTGTCCTCCGGACTCAACCGGAAGGCGCCGCGCAGCCCCGGGGGCGGTGTCCACTCGAACAGGCCGGGAGTGGTCCGCATGGCGCTGTCCTTGGCCACGTCGGCGTCGTTGAGGTTGGCGCCCATGGTGATCTCCGTGGCGTACGAGCCCGCGATCTCCGCCAGGTGGATCCGGGTCGCGTCGTTCAGCCGCCACCCGTCCGCCTCGGTCATCACGGTGTAGGCGAAGAACGCCGCCTCCTGACTGTGCCTGCCGTCCTGCTCGTCGTAGGCGCCGGAGGCCGCGGCCAGGAGCCGCCCGAAGGCGCCCGCCGTCTCCGGAACCCCCATCGTCCGCTCATTGAGGTCCTTCAGGAACGCGGCCAGCTCAGGCCGGTCGTCCCACTTCTCCGGGGATCCCGGAAGCCGCCCGAAGGGCAGGGCGACGGTCGGCGGATCCGGGTCGGGTCCGAAGCGGGCCGCCGAGCCGATCGCCAGGCGGGCCGCGGCGGGGTTGTTCCCCAGCGCGTTGAGCACTCCCGCCAGGGCCGAGCCGCCGATCCGGCTGCCGGACCGCAGCGCGGGCGCGGCGAGTCCGGCCAGCCACGCATCCGGGTAGTCCCCGTGGCTCAGCAGCGCCGCGACCGCCTCCACATCCTCGGCGTCCCCGGCGTTCCCGGTCATCGCCTTCTCCGCGGCCTTCATCACCGCGGCGAAGCCGGGCGTCTTCGCTCCGCCGCTGACCGCGGTGGCGAAGGCCGTACCGGCCGTGCGGAGCGCGTCGGACCGCTCGTCGTCGGGCAGCCGGCGCAGCGCGGCGTTCACCCGGCGGATCCCGGCCGGGCCGAGCGCGGCGAAGAACGCGGCGGTGAAACCGGCGTCGTGCCGGTGCGCCTTCAGCTCCTCGAACACCGCGGCGATCTTCTCCGAGGCGTACGGCCCGGCGAGCCGGAACTCGTCCGGGTCGATGGCGGCGAACCGTTCGCCCAGCTCGGTGCCCCGGCGCCGCGCCTCGGCCGGGGAGAGCAGCGACGCCTCCTGGTACGGCCGCAGGCCCGCGCCGACCATCCCGAGGAGCTCGGGTCCGGGGGCCGTGATGGTCGCCACCCGCTGGCGGAGCCTGGGCACCTGCTGCTCCGTCCAGCCGCCGATCTCCCGGATGGGGGCGAGCCCGGCGGCGGGCAGGTCGACGGCGGCCAGCTCCCGGCGGATGTTCTCGGCCTGCTCGGCGATCACCTGCCCGGCCCGCTCCAGCTCGGCGATGAAGCCTCTCATCAGCGCCGGGTCGATCCCGGAGAACTCCGGTGCGAGCGGCCCGGTCCCCGGTGGTACAGAGGGTGTCTCTGTCATCCGTCCATCATCGGTGACGGGGGATCGGGAAGCGAGGGCTCACAAGCAGGTCATCGGCCGCCTGAAGGAGAGCTCCGCTCGATGGCCGCCGGGGTGACGGGGGTGAAGAAGTTGACGAGGTTGCCGTCGGGGTCGCGGAACAGCAGCGACCGGTTACCCCAGGGCATCTTGGTGGGGCCGTTGACGAAGTCGGTGACGAAGCCGGTCAGGTTCCGGTGAACGCGGTCCACGTCGTCGACGAGGAACTCGATGATCACGCTGTGGTTGTCGGCCGGGCGGGCGGAGCCCGGGGCGAACAGCGGGACGGTGCGGGTGCCGGCGATCGCGAGGGTGGCGCCCGTGGTCTTGAGTTCGGCGAAGTCCTCGGTGGCCCACATCGCCTGCGTCCCTATGGCGCGCTCGTAGAACTCGACGAGGCGCGCGACGTTGCCGGTGATGATGCGGATCGAGACGAAGTCCATAGGGATCTCCTTGGCTGTACTGGGGGTGTGCACGTCGCAGGCTAGGAGAAATAGTGGACAGAATCGGTCCAGTATCCGCGTTAAGTTGTGCACATGCCTCGCCCCACTGGCCGCGTCCTGACACTCCTGGAGCTGCTGCAGTCGGGCGGCACCCGGACCATGGCCGAACTCGCCGACCGGCTCGGCGTCGAAGGGCGCACCGTGCGACGGTATGTGGACCAGCTGATCGACCTCGACGTGCCCGTGGAATCGGTGCGCGGCCGCTACGGCGGGTACCGGCTCGCTCCCGGGTACCGCTTGCCTCCGCTCATGCTCAGCGACGACGAGGCGCTGGCCGTGCTGCTCGGCCTGGTCGCCGGCCGCCGAGCAGGGTTGACGACGACGCAGCACACGGCGAACGAGACCGCATCGGCCAAGATCCGGCGGGTGCTGCCCAAGCACATCGCCCGTCGGCTCGACACACTCCTGGAAGCTCTCGCCTTCACGGATCAGCCCGGCGAGTTCGACGCCCCGGACGCGGAGGTCCTGCTCACCATCGCCGACGCGGTACGCCACCACCGGCCGATCTCGATCCGCTACACCGACCGCGACGGACAGCGCAGCGAACGCACGCTGCACGCGTACGGGATCGTCGCCCATTCGGGCCGGTGGTACGTCACAGGCAAGGACGCCCGGATCGCCGAGGACCGAACCTTCCGGCTCGATCGCATCACAGACGCGAGGACCCTGCCCGGCTCATTCGAAGCGCCGGTGGGTCCAGGTCCGGCACAGCGCGTGTTGTCAGGGTTCGCCACGGCCGAGTACCAGCATGAGGTGATCTTGCGGATCCACGGAACAGTTGAGCAGATCCGCACCCACCTTCCCGCCGGCGTCGCGAACCTGGAGGAGCACGATCCTGCAGCCGGCGAGGACCGCGCGACCGAGCGCTGGCTGCGCGCCGAGCTACGGGCAGAGCGGCTCGACTGGTTGCCTCCGGTACTCGCCTCACTCAACCGGCCGTTCGTCATCGAGCGCCCCGACGAACTTCGCGACCTCGTCATCGCACTCGCCGATCGCCTCGCGTCCTACGCCCGCCAGGCCTGACTGCGCGGAACCGATGTCATGAGATGGCACATCAGGCGGTACGGGCATCGTGTGTCGCGCGGTTGCCGAGGACTTCGTCCATGTGCGTCTCGGCCCAGCCCCTGAGCCCGCTCATCAGGTGGTGCAGTGACAGGCCGAGTTCGGTGAGCTCGTGGGAGACCGTGACGGGACGGTGGGGGTCTGAACCGCCCCGGATCTGACGGAGACCTCGGTGTGCCCCTGGTCTTGTGGAGGCGAGGGCGCCGCCCTGATCTTCATGTACTACGGCATCGAGCATGGCCCGGCGGGTGCTGCGGCGCCCTCCGTCTGGTGAAACGGTCAGTCACGGCGGATACCGTCACCCACCATGAACACCTCGTACGAATGGTCCGATCTCTTCCCGGAGGAGGAGCCGGTGGCCGAGGGGCCGGACCAGCCGCCGTTGCCGCCGGGCCACGGTCTCCACCCCCCGGCCGGCGAATCAGAAGTCGTCCGGCTCGAAGAGCGGTTGGGCGTGAACCTGCCGCCGAGCTACCGGCAGTTCCTCCTGTACTCCGACGGCTGGGGCGTCGAGGAGTACTCCCTGTGGCCGGTCGCGGAGGTCGGCTGGCTCCGTGACGTCATGCCCTCAACGGTCGAAGCCTGGTCGTCGTCCAGAGACGAAGTGCCCGATGACCTCTACTTGGTCTACGGAGAGGAGCAGAACCACCACGCCATAAGAACGGCATACCTGCCCGACGCCCTTTCAGTCGGGATGTGGGACGGAGATCTCCTTCTCAACCCCCACGTTGTGACCCCTGACGGCGAGTGGGAGGCCTGGCTGCTCGCGGCCTGGATGGCCGGCGCCAAGCGTCACAGGTCCTTCTGGGACCTCATGAAAGACATCTGTACCCCTTGAGTCCTCCGGCGGCAGGGAGGGACGGCGTCCGTCCCCACCCGGCTGCGCCTCTCCACGCGGGCCTTCACTCTCGGTCTCCGGGACCGGGCCGAACGGACCCTCACAGCCCTAAATGATCACGCTGGATCCCGGTCCGGCGGTCCGGCCCGCCGAGGCGGCGTTCAACGCGGGATCACCCAGTCCGGCGCCCAGGTCCCAGGGGCGCCGTGGTCGGCCGCCGTAGCGGCGAGGTGGGCTCGGAGGACGGCCAGCGCGGGGTGGGGGTCGTCGCGACGCCACAGCAGTGAGTGCGGGTAGACGGGCGTGGGGTCGGTCACCGGGATGCGGCGCAGGCCGTGGTCGGCGGGCCAGACCAGGCGGGTCTGCTCGCCCATGAAGGTGGCCAGGGCCGGGGTGTCGGCGATGGTGTCGAGGAGCGCGTCGGAGCCGAAGTTGGGGCCGGTCGCCTCGATGGTGAGGCCGAACTCGGCGGCCAGGTCGTCGTAGTAGGCGGTCCACTCGGTTCCGGGGGCGAGGCCGGGCATCCAGATCCGGTGCCCGGCGAGCCGGGTCAGGGTCACCGACCGGGCGGACGCCAGCGCGTGGGCGGGACCGACGAGGAACTGGAGCGGCTCGTCGAGCACCCGGACCGACTCGATGTCCCCGGGAAGGGGCCGGCCGGGCATGGTGACGGCGCGGAAGGACGCGTCGATCGCACCGGACCGAATGGCGGCAACGGCGGTCTCGATGTCGAACAGCATCACCACGTCGAGGTCGATCTCGGGGTGCGCGCGGTGGAAGCCGCGCATCAGGCCCGAGGTCGCGCTGCGCGAGGTGATCATGTCGACGCGTAGCGGACGGCGGCCGGTGTGCACGGACGCGACCGCGCGCTCGGCGACGCGCAGCAGCTCGCGGGCGTGGGGCAGGAACGCCTGCCCGTCGATGGTGAGCTCGGCTCCGCGCGGCGTGCGGGTGAACAGCCGCACGCCGAGGCTGCGCTCCAGCGCGGCGATCCGCTTGGAGACGGCCTGCTGGGTGACCGCCAGCTCGGCGGCGGCCTCCTGGAACCGCCCCGCGTCGGCGGCGGCGATGAAGGTCCGGACGGCGTCGAGGTCCATGCGGACACACCCTACGGATACAACCACCAGTTGTGGATAGACGGCCTGATGGTTGTTTGATTCCTGCGCATGGCGCGCGCTTCGATGCTTCCGATCGCGGATCGGTTGTGTGAGTGAGCGGCGAGGAGCGTCGGGCATGCGGAGCGGGCACCGGTTGGGGCGGCAGTTCGGGTGGCTCTGGGGGGCGTACGGGACCAGCGCGCTCGGCACGTGGCTCGCCTTCGGCGCGTTCCCGCTGATCGCCATCCAGGTGCTGCACGCCGGGCCGGCCGAGGTCGCGGCGCTGTCCTCGGTGGGGGCTTTGGCAGGCGCGGCCGTGGCGGTGCCGCTGGGCCCGTGGGTGGAGTTCCGCCGCAAGCGGCCGGTGCTGATCGGAATGGACCTGGTGCGGTTCGCGGCACTGCTGACGGTCCCCGCCGCGTTCGCGCTCGGCGTGCTCTCCTTCGTCCAGCTCCTGCTGGTCTCGGTCGTCGTCGCAGCCGCCGACATCACCTTCCGCGCCGCCTCCGGCGCCTACCTGAAGACGCTGCTGCCGACCGAGCACCTGCTCGTCGCCAACGCCCGCTTCGAATCGACGGCCTGGACCACCACGGTCATCGGACCGCCGCTGGGCGGTGCCGCGATCGGGCTCCTCGGTCCGGTGGCGACGGTGGTGGCCGACGCGGTGAGCCACCTGCTCTCGGCCCTGGGCATCGGCGCGATGAGCGGCCACGAGCCGCGGCCCGAGCGCCGGCAAGCCGCGCGCATGCGGGCCGGGGACCTGCTCGACGGCTGGCGGTACATCCTCGCCGACGCGACGCTGCGTCCGCTGTTCCTCAACACCGCCGCCTTCAACGGCCTGGTGATGGCCACCGACGCGCTGCTGGCCGTCCTGATGCTCGGCCGGCTCGGGTTCACACCGTGGCAGTACGGCCTCGCCTTCGCCGTGCCCGCGATCGGCGGGCTGCTCGGGTCGCGGCTGGCCCGGCCGCTCGTCACCCGGTTCGGGCGGCACCGGGTCCTGGTCGTGGCCGGAATGCTGCGCGTGATCTGGCCCGTCGGACTGGCCTTCCTGGGGCCGGGGACCGGCGGGCTGCTACTGGTGATGGGCGTCGAACTCGGGCTCATCTTCTGCTGCGGGGTCTTCAACCCCGTCTACGCCACCTACCGCCTGGAGCGCACCGCGCCCGACCGGGTCACCCGCACGCTGTCCGCCTGGACGGTGACGACCAAAGCCTCCACCGCGCTCCTGACGGCCGTCTGGGGCGTACTGGGCAGCCTGCTCGGCCCGCACACGGCCATCGGCCTGGCCGGCGTGCTCCTGCTGGCGACTCCGTTGCTGCTCCCTCGACGCGCCGCAGTGCCCCTCACCGAGCCGGAACCGGCACCGGCACCGGCACCGGCACCGAGCCGCGACTGATGGGCCGCCACAGTCGCCACGTCCGCCACGTCCGCCACGGCCGTCACCGCCGGAGCGCGCTGCCGCGCTTCGGAGCGGTTCGCCCCTCCCCGTATCCGAGCGGTTCGCCCCCCGTGTCCGGCGCCGGGTTCCCGAGAGGCGACTGGGACCTCGGCGAACACCTCTAGGCCGTGCGGGCATCGTGCGTTGCGCGGTTGCTGAGGACTTCGTCCATGTGCGTCTCGGCCCAGCCCCTGAGTCCGCTCATCAGGTGATGCAGCGACAGGCCGAGCTCGGTGAGCTCGTAGGAGACCGTGACGGGAACGGTGGGAGTCGCCGTACGGGTGATGAGACCGTCACGCTCCAGGGAACGCAGCGTCTGGGTGAGCATCTTCTGGCTGACGCCTGCGAGCAGCCGGGACAGCTCCGAGAAGCGCATCGCCCGAGGCTCGCCCGGGTGGTCCGCGTCGCCCTGATCCTGTGCGGACTCCGCAGGGGAGCTCCCCTTACTCCGAGGGTCCCCGCCGTCGCCGCCGAGTGCGCACAGGATCAGGGCGACCCATTTGTCGGAGATCCGGTCGAGCAGCTTCCGGCTCGGGCAGACGGCCAGGAACGCGTTGTACTCGATCTTGGCCAGGGCCCTCTTCTCGGCCGCCGTGGTCGTGCTCATCATCCGCTCCTGTCACCTGCGGGTCACCAAGGCACTCTGAGGTGCCTACTTCCCATCGGGGAGTTACATAACCAGTATGAAGTCAGGCGCCAGGAGGCGCCATCGCTGAGATCGACACGAAAGACAAGAGATATGAGCGCGCTCTCCCCTTCCCTCCCCGGCGGCACCTGGGCTCTGGGAGATCTGACCGTCACCCGTTTCGGCTACGGCGCGATGCAGCTCGCGGGCCCCTGGGTCATGGGGCCGCCCGCCGACCGGGACGGTGCGATCGCCGTCCTGCGCGAGGCCGTCGACCTCGGGATCACCCACATCGACACCAGTGACGCGTACGGACCGCGCATCACCAACCGGTTGATCCGCGAAGCGCTGCACCCCTACCCGGAGTCGCTGCACATCGTGACGAAGGTCGGCGCGCAGCGGGATGAGCAGGGCGGGTGGCCTCCGGCGCGGCAGCCGGACCAGTTGCGCCGCCAGGTCGAGGAGAACCTCGGATCCCTCGGAGTCGAGGCACTGGATCTGGTGAACCTCCGGCTCGGCGACGCGGAGGGACCTCAGGCGGGCTCGATCGCCGAAGCGTTCGAGACGCTCGTCGAGCTCCAGAGGAAGGGGGTCATCCGCCACCTCGGTGTCAGCAACGCCACCGCCGAGCAGGTCGCCGAAGCCCAGGGCATCGCGCCGGTCGTGTGCGTGCAGAACATGTACAACCTCGCCCACCGCCACGACGACGAGCTGATCGACCGGCTCGCCGCCGAACGCATCGCCTACGTGCCGTTCTTCCCGCTCGGCGGGTTCAGCCCCCTCCAGTCCGCCACGCTCTCCGCGGTCGCCGCCCGGCTGGACGCCACCCCCATGTCGGTCGCCCTGGCCTGGCTGCTGCACAGGTCGCCGAACATCCTGCTGATCCCCGGCACCTCCTCGGTCGCGCACCTGCGCGAGAACATCACCGGCGCCGGACTCTCGCTGTCCGATGAAGACCTCGCCGAACTGGACAAAATCGCAGGTGAGTGACCCCTTCCGGGGTCCGCCGCCCCCGGCCCGTGCCCGGTGGACGGGTCGGTGGCGGGCATCGGGCGAGCCCTCGGTCTACCAGCGGAGAGAAGCCGTTCCGCGCGCGCACCGCTCCTCGGTCCGGGGAGTCGCTTGTGCGACGTCCGTGAGCAGTGCGGCGGTCCAGAGGAACACCTTGGGGTCACCGAGCCCTGAATCGGTGAGCCATCGAGCGGCCCGGCGCGCGTCCAGCTCGTCCTGGATCAGTCCCCAGGACCCCGGCTGGACGCCGGTGGCCCGGTGGACATCGGCGACGAGGCCGCCCAGGCAGGTCCAGGTATGCCAGCCCCCGCTGTCGAAGCCGACCAGTTCGAACCCCAACCGCCGACCGCCGCGGCAGGGGAACCTCTCGCGCCGGGCCAGCCGTTCCGGAAGGCTCCCGGCCGATGCGTCCCAGCCTCCATCGGCGATATCGGCCAGCAGCCCGGGAACATCGGTGGCGGCGAATCCGACCCCGAGCACGTGCAAGCCCGGCTTACCAGCGTGCTCGCGTGCGATCCCGGCCTCCTGGGGGTCGGCGAACCAGTCGTCCCAGCCGCCGAGATCCACCGGCACCAGATCCACCACGCAGCCGCTCAGCGACACCAGATCCGTGCTCGGAAGGCTCACGTCCTGCCAATCGCGCCGATCCGCGCGTGTAGCGACCCGATAGCCGGCGAGGACGTAGTCGGGTTCCATCGCGCTGTCTCCTTCCATGGTCGGCATCGTGATCCTCCAGGCGCTCGGCCTGCTCGGCCTCAGCCCGCGTCGCGCGACTCGTGGCGCGGGAGCTGTCGGATGATCAAGGGCGACTGGACAGTTCGTCGGCGAAGTCCGCGCATCCCCAGTCTGTTCTGGTCCCGTCCGAGCTCGCAAGGCGAGCGATGGCGAACAGCCTGGACCGCGGCACGGCGGGTCCCGATGCCTTGTCCTGGGCGCGGTCTCCCTTCCGCTCGCCAACTGAGCTTGTCCCGGGTCGACGACAGACGGGAAGGGCAGGCTCCTACCTCAGCCACTGGTAGACCGGCGGTGATGAGCACGCCCTGAGCGATCATCCCGACCCCGAAGCGCCCCCGCCGGAGGCATCGGGGTTCGTCGGTATTTTCCGGCTCGCAGGCTGGACGGCTCCCAGCCTTCGGGTGCTCAGCGGAGACAGGGTCATCGGGGTGAGCCATCCCTGCCGGGTCAACACGACTTGGGCCGGCAGCGGGGTGAGCGGGTAGACCTCGATTCCCCTCGCCCAGTTCATGAGCAGCCCTTCGGTTCCCTCGGAGTCGGCCAGGACGATCGAGAGGCCCTGCCCGTCTTCGGCCCAGGTGTTCCAGATCGCCCAGCCTTCGGGCTTCGCCTCGACCCCGAGGCGGGCGCAGATCTCGGGGTAGCTCTCCTCCATGCCGAGGGGAACGGCATCAGGCCGCAGGAGGACGACCCCGGCGAGGCGCAGGAACGGACGTTCCTCGTCGAGACAACCGTCTCCGTCGAAATGGTGGTGGCGGAGTTGGCGGGCCGTCTCGTTCACCGTCCGCTGGAGCGGGGTGGCCCCGTCGAGGTCGTCGGCGTAGGTGAGCCATCCTTCGGCGCTCGCGGCGTTGACGATCTCGCGGGCCAGGTGCTCGATGTGGCGGAGGTATTCGGGCTCAC